>NZ_RDQG01000053.1 GCF_003697815.1 Halalkalicoccus subterraneus
GAGCTTCAACGGGTGGCGATCGCGGCGTGTCTGGCGCGGGACGCCGACTTCTACTTCCTCGACGAGATCACGCCGTATCTCGACATCGGTCAGCGGGTCACCGTCGCCCGCATCGTCCGCGAACTCGCCGCTGAGGGCGACCGATCCATGTTGGTGGTCGAACACGATTTGGCCATTCTGGACCTGCTGTGTGACAACCTTCACGTCGCCTACGGTGAGCCCGGCGCCTACGGTGTCATCACCTCGCCGAAATCGGTGAGGAACGGGATCAACGAGTACCTCGCGGGTTATCTCGACAACGAGAACATGCGGATTCGCCCCGAGGCCATCGGGTTCGAACAGCACGCCCCCCGCACTGTGGGCCGTGCGGACCCGCTGGTCGAGTATCCCGCGATGAGCAAATCCTACGGCGCCGAGGCCTTCTCCTTGGAGGTCGAAAGCGGCACGATCCGCGAGGAGGAAGTACTCGGTATCGTCGGGCCGAACGGGATCGGGAAGTCGACCTTTGCGAAACTCGTCGCCGGCAAACTCGCGCCGGACGAGGGCGAGTTCGACACGGATCTCGAAGTCGCCTACAAACCCCAGTACATCGAGATCGACCAGCCGATGCGCGTCGACGTCTTCCTCTCCTCGATCACTGACGAGTTCGGCTCCTCCCATTGGAACACCGAGATCGCGAACCCCCTCCAGCTCTCACGGATCATGGAGCAGAACCTCGACGACCTCTCGGGCGGGGAGCGCCAGCGAGTCGCCATCGCAGCCTGTCTCTCGAAGGACGCGGACCTGTTCCTGCTCGACGAGCCCTCCGCCCATCTCGACGTCGAACAGCGGGTGCTCGCGACGCGCGCGATCCGCCGGTACGCCGAGACCCAGGACGCGACGGTCATGGTGGTCGACCACGACATCTACATGATGGATCTCCTCGCGGATCGCCTACTGGTGTTCGACGGCGAGCCGGCCCACCACGGCCACGCGAGCCAGCCCCAGGGGATGCGCGACGGGATGAACGAGTTCCTCGCGAACCTCGACGTCACCTTCCGCCGGGACGAACGCACGGGCCGCCCGCGGATCAACAAGCCCGACAGTCAGCTGGATCGCCAGCAGAAGAAACAGGGCGAGTACTACTACGCGCCCTGAATCGGCGGATTCGCCACAGGAGATTTATACGGATCGGGTGTAGTAGATGTCGAACAACAGTGCGATCCACGGAGCGCGAAGGGATGCGAGCGCCGTTCGTCGACCTCCGGGAGTACCTCGCGCTCCTTCTCGCCCCGACGCTCACCGTCGGACTCGCGGTTCTCGCTCTCGGCGGGCGCGAGAACCTCCTTGCCGGATCGCTCGTCGGCGCGATGTTCGGGGCGATGCTGGTCGGCTACCGGCGGCTGTTCCATGCGGTTCGAACCGACGAGGGGATCGAACGCAGGCTCACGGAGGTCGGTGACACGCCCGAGGAAAACGAGTGGGTTCGGCTGTCGGAGACGCTCGATGAACTGTACGACGAGCGCTACGACCCGGTCCTGGCGGTGGCGCTCGCGGTCGTCGGACTCGGCGCGTTCGCCGCCGTTCCGTTGTCCGACGGGACCCCTCGAACAGCCGTCCGGTTGGCACTGCTTGGGTTGTTCGGGATAACGACCTCGCTCATGACCGCCGGATTCGCTCTTTCGCGCTGACCGCTGTTCGAGTGTGGGTGTCTACCACCTACGGTTATCGACCCCGGACACGTAGACCCGGTATGATTGCCCGCGTTCTCGTCGGGATGGGCGGCTCGGAGATGGCCGAACGAGCGCTCGGATTCGCCCTCGAGGCCTATCCCGACGCCGAGATAACGGTTCTGACGGTCGTCGGTGTCCCGAGCGGACTCATGGGCGAGGCCGCCGGGCTGGCGCTCGCCGAGGACCCCCCACAAGCGGCCGCGGAACACGCGAAGCCGGTCTTCGAGCGCGCCCGCGAGATCGCGGCCGATCACGACCGCGAGATCGATACCGCGGTCGCGCTAGGGGGCCCAGCACGTGCGATCGTCGAGCGTGCCGAGGAGTTCGACGTCGTCGTGGTCGGGAGCCACGGCCGGGCCCTCTCTTCGCGACTGCTGCTCGGTAACGTCGCAGAAACCGTCACCCATCGCTCGCCGGTTCCGGTCACGGTCGTGCGCTGAACGTGTCCGAGCGCTTAAGCTCCCACCGGACCCACGCCCCGTATGTCAGTTCTCGACGCCTTCGACTGCTCTGAGAGAACCGCCGTCGTCACCGGAGCGAGCCGCGGAATCGGCCGGGCGATCGCGTTGGCGCTCGCGGAGGCGGGCGCGGACGTGGTCCCCGCGGCCCGTTCGGAGGGATCGCTCGAAACCGTCGTCGAGGAGATCGAGCAGCGCGGCGGCGAGTCGCTCGTTCAGCCCACCGACGTCACTGATGAGGCCGAGGTCCGGACGCTGTTCGAGCGGGTCGACGATGACGTGGGCTCGCCCGACGTCCTCGTGAACAACGCCGGGATCAACCCCGAGGACGCGCTCGGCACGCCCGAAGCCGTCGAAATGGCCGGTTACGACCGGACCCTCGACGTGAACCTCCGTGGGGCGTTCCTGTGTGCGAAGGTCGCCGGCGACGGCTCGGTGGGCTCGGTCGTCAACGTCGCGAGCGTCGGCGGGCTCGTCGGGTTGCCGCGCCAACACCCCTACGTCGCCTCGAAACACGGGCTCGTGGGACTCACCAAGAGCATGGCGCTCGATTGGGCGCCCGAGACGAGAGTCAACGCGGTCGCGCCGGGCTATGTCGCGACCGAACTGACGAGGGAAGCGATGGAAAACGAGGGGCTCAAGGAGTCGTTGCTCTCGCGAACCCCCTTAGAACGATTCGCCGAACCCGAGGAGATCGCCGCGCCGGTCGTCTTCCTCGCGAGCGAGGCCGCGAGCTACGTTACGGGCGCGTGTCTCGGCGTCGACGGGGGCTGGACGGCTCGTTGATCGCCGTCACTCCCCGCGCAGGATGCTCTGGACCGCCTCGACGAGTTCGCCGAAGCGGTCCATCGTGAGGTCGCCGGTGGTGACGTAAACGCCCTCCTCGTCGCCGATCACCCGAACCAGGTGGCCGAACTCGAAGACGCGGATCGTGTATTCGTAGTCGCCGAGCTCCGACCACTCGTAGGTGCGCTGACTGGAGAACCCCTGGCGCTCGTTTTCGACGAACGCCTCCGGGTCGTCACCGCGTTCGAGGTCCTCGCGTAGGTAGAGATGGTCGTATTCCTCGGGCGTGAAGTACGTGAGGCTGCGTAGTTCGTCGCCCACCGTCGTCCGACACGCCGAGAGCAGCTCGTCGGTCGTCTCGTCAGGAAGCGCCATACCTGATGGTTGGGGACGACGGAGGTTCAACCCTTGGCTTGCCTCAGAGAACGCTCCGTTGACAGGTTCCACAGAGGTTCTGCTCCTTGATATCGACCTCCCGCACGGTGGGCGAGAAGTTCATCACACAGCGGTTGTTGTCGCAATGTTCGAGCCCCATCGTGTGGCCGATCTCGTGGACGACTTCCTTGCGAACCCTATCGCCGAAGATCTCGCTCGCGTTCTTCTCGGAGAACCCGCCGTCGCTCGAGGTCTGGAGGCGATAGGTAGAAATCACGCTACCGTTTCCGTCGAGATACGCCAAGCCAAACACGTAGTTGCGCCGCCGGTAGAAGAGGTCCTTTGCGGTGATGGCGATGTTCTTCTCGCCGCTTCCGATCCGGCCCGCGAGTTCGATGAACTCCTCGGCGCGGTGTTGGTTTCGCTTCTCGTCGTACGCGCCGGCGGGGATCGACTGCTCGTCGTGGAGCGTCACGTCGCAGTCGTACACCGACCGCAGCCCCGACGAGGCCTCCCGTTTGACCGCCGCCGAAAGCTCCCCGACCGGCACGATGTCGACATGCATGGAAAGGGGTATGGGGTACCGAATGATAAATATCACGGCCATGAAACCCGTACGCGACGCGCTCGCCGACGAACTCGCGAGATACGATCCGCTCGTCGAGATCGGGATCGGCCGGCGGCCCGCCGTCGCGCGCGCGCTCGTCGACCGCGGGTGTCGGGTCACCGCGACCGACGTCCACCCTCGTGAGACGCCCGACGGCGTCCGGTTCATTCTCGACGACGTCGTCGATCCCGACTACGCGATCTACGCCGACGCGGGGGCGCTCTACGCGCTCAACTGCCCGCCCGAACTCCACCGCCCGGCCCGCGACCTCGCCCGGCGAGTCGGCGCGGCGTTCCTCTTTACGACCCTCGGTGGCGATGGGCCGGCGGTCCCGGTCTCGCGGCGAACCCTACCCAGTGAAACGCTGTTCGTCGCACAACGGTAGGCCCATGTCGCTCGACTCGCACCCTCCGGTATGCACGCAGACTGCGTCGTCCTCGACGTCGACGGGGTACTCGTCGACGTCGCCGACTCCTACCGGCGGGCGATCGTCGACTCGGTCGAGCGGGTCTACGACGACACCATCGAGAAGGAAGGGATTCAGGCGTTCAAGGACGCCGGCGGGTTCAACAACGACTGGGAGCTGACCTACGCCGCGGCGCTGTACGTTCTCGCCCGCCAGGAGGGCTACGCCGAGTCGATCGAGACGTTCACCGACCGGATCGCCGACCGGGGCGGTGGCCTCGAAGCGGCGAAGACGGTCGTCGAGGCAACGCTTTCGGCGGAGGCCGCCGAGCGCGTCGTCGGCCGGTGGGACCGCGAGCGCCTGCGGGACGTCTTCCAGTGGCTCTACCTCGGTAGCGACCTCTACTGCGACCTCGAAGGCGAACCCCCGGGGGGCGTTCCCGCCGATCACTCAGGATTCATCCACGACGAGCCGGTGGTGCTCGACGGCACTACTCGCGAGTGGCTCGCCGACCGGTCGGTCGGCGTCTTGACTGGGCGCCCCGCGGCCGAGGCCGAGATCGCCCTTTCGAGGGTGGACCTCGCGATCCCCGAGGGACACCGATTCACGATGGACGACTGGGAGGAGGGCAAACCCCATCCCCGCGCGCTCGTGACCCTCGCCGAGCGGTTCGACGCACGGTCGGTCGTCTTCGTCGGCGACACGTTGGACGACGTGCGCACGGCACGAAACGCCGCCGAGGCCGATTCGGCGAGGGAGTACCACGGTATCGGCGTCCTCACGGGGGGGCTGACCGGCGACCGCGGGAGGGAGAAATACGAGGATGAGGGTGCGGCAGCGGTGCTCGACTCGGTCAACGACCTGCCGGAGCTGCTGGAGTGATCACTCGGCCAGCGACACCGGCCGGGTCCGGCCGTCGGGTTCGTACAGCTCGACCTCCCGGTCGGCCTCGTGCGCCCGGTCGCGGATCGCCCGCGCGAGCGTTACGAGCTGGCCCCGCTCGTCGTTCGAGCGAAATCCGAGACGGATCTCCTCGCGTCTCGCCACCCGGAGGTGAAGTGAAAATCCCGTCGGATGCACTACGGGTGCCATCGCCTCGACGTCGCCGTAACGAACCCGAACGGTTTCGGGATCGTTCGCCGCCTCCTCGCGCGTTACCGCGAAGGGATCGTACAGGCCGAGCTCCTCGGGGAGATCCGCAAACAGCCCGTTCGCCCACGCCCCGAGCGCCCGGGCCAGCGGGTCGTGGCGCGTCGGGGCGATTAGGAGGACGCCGCGGTCCAGAAAGACCCGGCCCGGCTTCTTCCGTCCGTCGGGTGGGTTGATCAGCACGTTGACCATCTCCGTACCATGCATATCCGTTCGTTCCTACAAACGCTGGTATAGCTTGTGGCCGACTCGGTTCTGGTACCCCTCTCGGAACCTTTAGGCCACATCCCTCGTCACGTTCGGTATGCGAATCGCACTCTGTGGCGGCACCGGCGACATCGGTGAAGGGCTTGCGCTCCGCTTCGCCTACGACACCGACCACGAGGTCCTGATCGGCTCTCGGGACCCCGAGAAAGCGCGGACGAAAGCCGAGGAGTACGAGACCGACCTCGACGGTCGAGGAACCGGGACGACGATCAAGGGCTTCGAAAACGCGATGGCCGCCGACCGGGCCGACGTGGTCGTGCTGGCGGTCCCGCCGTACCACGTCCGCGACACTGTTGGGTCGATCGCCGATCGCCTCGATTCCGAGACGATCCTCGTCAGTCCCGCCGTCGGAATGCAACGCGACGAGTCGGGCCTTCACTACAACCGCCCATCGGCGGGCAGCGTCACCGAAATGGTCGCCGAAACCGCCCCCGAGGACGTCCCCGTCGTCGGGGCGTTTCACAGCCTCTCGGCCGGCAAACTCGCGAACCTCGACGTCGAACTCGACGAGGACACGCTGCTCGTGGGCGACGACGAGGACGCCCTCGATGTCGTTCGACCACTTGCGGACGGGATCGAGGGGCTCCGGGCGCTCTCGGCGGGGTCGCTCGAAAACGCCGCGGAGGTCGAATCGCTGACGCCGCTGTTGATCAACCTCGCGGCGAACAACGACCTGCACGACGTCGGAGTTCGCTTCGAATAAAGGTCGTGCCCGACGGGGTTCGCCTCTTATGCGCCCGCTTCTTCGAGGGCGGTCTCGATGTCGTTTCGCTGGGTGACGCCGACGAAGCGCTCGACGACGCCGTCGTCGTTCTCGACGATCAGGGTCGGCAGCGAGCGGACCTGGTACTCGTTTGCGGTCTCCTGGTCCTCGTCGACGTTGACCTTCTCAACGTCGAACCGGCCCTCCCAGTCCTCCTCGAGGTCTTCGAGGATCGGGTCCTGGGTCTTACACGGTCCACACCAATCGGCATAGAAGTCTTTCAGGGTTACAGCCATCGTTCACCTTTGGTACCCGCGCGACGCGAATAAGCGTTTCCCAGCCGGACGATACCGCCGCTCCTCCAGTCGAAACAGTTATGTTCCGAAGTGACCCCAACGCACCCATGAGCAGCGGACAGAACAGCGGCGGGCTGATGAGTAGCGCCGGACTGGTCCGGTATTTCGACTCCGAGGACCGCAACGCGATCACGCTCGACCCGAAGACGGTGTTGGCCTTCTGTGTCGTCTTCGGGATCTTCATCCAGGTTCTGAACGTCGTGGCGTGACGCGGGGCTTTTGTCGCCGCGACGCCTGCTGACGGTATGACGCTCGTCGCTGGCGTCCTCGCCGTCCAGGGCAACGTCTCCGAACACGTCCGCGCCACAGAACGTGCCGCCGATTCTTCCTCCGACCCCATCGAAATCCGCGAGATCCGGTCCGCAGGGACGCTTCCCGACTGCGATCTCCTCCTCGCACCCGGTGGGGAGTCCACGGCGATCGCCCGACTCGTCCATGAGGGGGGGATCGCCCCGGAGATCCGCGCACACGTTACGGCCGGAAAACCAGTGCTCGCGACCTGTGCGGGGATGATCCTTCTGGGACGGGGTAACGACGACCGGGTCGAGACGCTCGATCTGCTCGACGTCGTCGTGGAGCGAAACGCCTTCGGCCGCCAGCGCGACAGCTTCGAGACCGCCCTCGAGGTCGCGGGCCTCGACGAGCCGTTTCCCGCGGTGTTCATCCGCGCGCCTGCCGTCACGGATTCGGGGGACTGTGAGGTGCTTGCGCGCGTCGACGGCCGGCCGGTCGCCGTCCGCCAGGGCCCGATCGTCGCCACCGCCTTTCATCCGGAACTCACCGACGACCGGCGGGTTCACCGACTCGCCCTCTTCGAGTCGACGCGGGTCACACAGTAGGCCTTTAGTCATCGGTCCCGTCGAACGCGTATGAACGCCAGTATCGACGCCGTGCGTGTCGCTGGCACGCCCGACGGACCGGTCCCCGTCGTCGTTCTCGCCGTCAACGACGAACCGGAGGTCCTGCCCATTTTTATCGGCTTCGAGGAGGCAAACAGCATCGCCCACGGGATGGACGCCTACGACATCGGCCGCCCCCTGACCCACGACCTCCTGCTCGACGTGATGGAAGAACTCGGCGGGCGCGTCGAGCGCGTCGAGATTAGCGAAATCAGCGACGAGGGGACCTATGTCGCCGACCTCCACGTCCAAGGACCCCGGAAATCGCTCGTCGTCGACGCCCGCCCCAGCGACTCGCTCGCGCTTGCGGCCCGGACGAACGCGCCCATCGAGGTCGCAAGCGAGGTCTTCGAACAGGGCCGCCAGAACGCCGAGCAGTTCGAGGAGCTCGCCGACATCCGCGAGGTGGGCGAACTCATGGGGGAGGAGCCGTGAGCGACGAGATCATCGACGAGCTGTTCGCGGTCATCGAGGACCGAAAGGAGACCCTGCCCGAGGACTCCTACACCGCCTCGCTGTTCACCCACGAGAAGGGCGAGAACAGGGTACTCGAAAAACTCGGTGAGGAGGCCACCGAAGTGATCCTTGCGGCCAAGGACGACGACTCCGAGGAGATCGCCGCCGAATCCGCGGACCTCCTCTACCATCTGCTCGTGCTGTTCTCGATGCAGGAGATGGAGCCCGACGATCTGCGCCGCGAGCTGGAGAAACGCCGTTAACGGCGCTCGAAGCGATAGCTGACGATCCCGCTGTCCTCGTCCCACTCGAAGTTCCCGCCGTGGACCCTGTTCATCCGCTCTCTGTACGATTCGAGGTCCGCCGAGCCTTCACGGCGGGCGTCCCCGTCGGTCAGTTCGCCCAGCGTTCGTTCCTCGACGCCGACGACCTCGAACGTCTCCCCGTCCAGTTCGAAGGTATCGCCCTCCTCGGCGTAGCGGTTCGACGCCCCGCGGCTGAGCTGTGTCACCTCGCCCTCGTTGACGGCCGTCTTCACGTGATCGTTCGGTAGCAGGCTGTCGGGGTCGATTTCGCCCATACCGGCGGTTCGGACCGGTCGAACTTAGTTCTTCAACACCGCCCCGATCGCACCGGCGACGGCACTCTCGGCGGCCATCACCAGCGCGATCATCGCCGCGATCGTGAAGACGCCAAAGCCGGCCAGCCCGCCCGCGGCCCCGCCGACGGGCCCGCCCGCGAGCCCGACGAGCGCGATCGCGACCCAGAGCAGCAGGCCGACGATCAGCCCGCCGACGCTCCCCGCGAGCAGGCCGTGCCAGAACCCGCGGACGACCCCGCCGCCGGCGACGTAGCCCGCGACGAACCCGCCGATCAGGCCGGCGGTGAGCTGGCCCAATCCGGGGACCGCGAGCCCGACCACACCCACGAGCAGCGTCACGACGAAGCCGTAGCCGACCGCCTGCCAGTTCGTCATGTCCTTCTGTTGGATCGGGAACGATAAAAACGCGACGCCACGCTAAAGCACGGCCTTTTATAGCGTGCGGCCGTATCGAGCGGTATGATTTTCGAGGACCTCCCGACGACCCCGCGATCGGAGGAACTCATCGACAAGGCGTTCTCGCGGGCGGCCCGTTCCGGCCGGTCGAAAAGCGGCGCGGAGGCCCAGCAGTCGATGCTACAGACGGCGTCGAACATCCTCTCCGATAACTTAGAAAACGTCGTCACCGCCTGGCCCGACTTCGATACGGTCGACCCGTTCTACTACGAACTCGCCGACGCGATCGTCGACGTGGACGAGCTCCGACAGAGCCTCTCGGAGGTGGGGTGGGCGAGCCGCAAGACCAAGGAGATCGGTCGTGAGTACCAGGGTCGGCTCCGAGCCGACGCCGAGCTGGCGCGAAAACACAGAAAGCAGGCCTTTGCCCGGCTCGCGAGCGTCGTCGAGGAGGTCGAAGACGACCTCCTGATGATCGGTGAGGCCCGCAACCAGCTCCGTGACCTCCCCGAAATCGACCCCGACTCGCCGGCGATCGTCGTCGCGGGCTACCCGAACGTCGGCAAATCCACGTTCGTCAACAACGTAACCAACGCCCGCCACGAGACCGCGACCTATCCCTTTACGACCAAGGGGATCGGCGTCGGCCACCTCACGCGTGATCACATCCGGTACCAGCTCGTCGATACCCCTGGCGTGCTCGACCGACCTCCCGAGGAGCGAAACGAGATCGAATCCCAAGCGGTCAGCGCCCTGACACATCTGGCCGACTGCGTCCTCGTCTTCGTCGATGCGAGTGCGGCCTGTGGCTACCCGCTGGAGGCACAACTCGCACTCCGCGATGAGATCACTTCGACGTTCGACGTCCCCGTCTATACGGTCTGTAGCAAGGCCGACCGCTCGCGGGACATCGAGGCGGATTTCTACCTGAGCGTCGAGGAAGGCGAGGGGATCGAGGAACTGCTCGACGGAGCGATCGAGGCGGTCGGCTACGAGCCCGAACTCCCCTTCGAGTAGCTCACTCCTCGATCGTTTCGTCGTCGTCGAACTCCGTCGTGAGTCCTTCGTCCTCCTCTGTGTCCTCGTTCTTCTCGACGCGCTCGTCGACCTCCGCGGCGGCGTCGACCGCGTCGTTGGCGCGCTCCTCGATGCGGTGCTCGGCCCGGTCGGCGATCGACTTGACGCGGTTGGACGCCGTGCTCGCGGCACTCGTCATCGCGTCGGCGACCGCCTCCGCGCGCTTCGTCGCTTCGTCCGTCTCTTCGGGTTGCTCTACGGGCGTCTGCTCGGGGGCCCGCTGCGCCGCCTCGTCGGTGAGGTCTTCGACGGAGTCGACCTGCCGGCTGAGCGCGTAGGCGATCCCCGTGAGCGCCGCGAGCACGAACAGCACCGAGAGCGGTCCCCGCCCGCCCTCGGGTTCGGGTTCGGAGTCCGCTTCGCTTTCTTCGGGTTCGGCCGACTCGGCCTCGACCTCTCTGATTGCCTCCTTGACGATCTCCTTGAGCGGTTCCCGTACCGACTCGTTGATCATCTCGGCGATTCGTTGCTTTCGTTCGGACGGTTGTGATTCCGTCATGGCTGTCTCACGGCCATTCCGTTTCCCCTACAAGGACAAAAAACGTTTTGTAGGATCGTGTGATACGACCCTCAGGAGGCGGTCTGGTACTCCTGGAAGCGCACTCGGACGGTGACCGGGCGATCGGTTCGGTCGTCGAGTCGCGTCTCGATGCCGGTGGCCACCCCTCCGGGCGGATCACCCTCGCCGTCGTAGCTCGCGACGACGGTCACCGTCTCGGGACCGGTGAGCGCGGAGAGATCGCCGTACTCGCTACGGACGGTGACGGCCGTTACGTTCTCGTACTCTCCGAGTTCCGCGTGGACGGCCTGGTTCACCGTTCGCTCGTGGCCCATCTGACCGGCGGTCGCGACGCCCGCCAGCCCGATAACGGAGACGAGTAGAACGATCGCGAGGAGGGTCTTCGCCGACGTCCACGATCCTTCCAGAAGGGAGCGAGCGGGGCGATAGCCGAGCACGAGCAGGACGACCATCCCCGCGAGGTTGATCGCAACGAGCGTGATCACGAGCAACAGGGCCGTGCCCGCCGCGATCACGGGGTCGCGCCACGCGATGGCGATCCCGGTCGCGGCGGCGGTCGGGATCAGCGCCGCGGCGATCATCACGCCGATCAGCGACATCGGCCCCTTCGTCGTCAACCCGAAGGCGGCGGCCGCCCCCGCTGCCGTCCCGGCGACCAGCGCCAACAGGGTCGGGGCCGTCCGTACCCCGATGAGTTCGATCGAACCCAACGCGAGGTCCGGTTGGGCGAACATCCCCCAGCGGACGACGGCCGCGAGCCCGGCCGCGCCGACGATCGCGGCCGCGAGCCCGACGGCCTGCAGCCGGATGCTCGCGCCGAGCATCTCGCGGTCGCCAGTGACGGCACCGACGCTGGCAGTCAGTGCCGGACCGACGATCGGCGCGATCACCATCGAACCGACGACCACCGCCGGCGAGTCGGTGAGCAGGCCAGCGGTCGCGATCCACGCCGCAAGCACCATCAACGCGAGGAACGACTGCCAGTCGTTGCTCATGTCGCTGGCCTTCGAGCGTAGCTCCCGCGTCGTGAGCGGGTCGAAGTCGCTCGCGTACCGGTCCATCAGCGTCTCGGCGTGGGGGGTCTGTGCGCTCTCGACCTGACTGATCACCGTGTAGGTGTCGTCATAGCCCGCCTCGTCGAGCGAACCGAGTACGTCGCCGACCGCGTCGGTCGGTAGGGGAAACTCGATCAGGACGGCATCGCCAGTGGCGTTCTCGCCGCTGATGACGTAGTCGACGTCCTTGTCCTCAAGGACGTCCACGATCGTCTCACGGTCGTCCTCGTCGACGAGAATCCGAACCTGGCGCACGACGGTCCCTACTCCGGACGGCTGAAAAAGGTTGTTCCCGGCAGCGGCAACCCCCTCGCCGTGCCCCCACCGCCGAACCCGCCAGCCTGGAACGCCACCGGTAGCTCACTGCTCCCAGTCGATGGCCGTCGTTCGTTCCGAGGTCCGGAGGATGAACGGCCCCAGCGCCCCGGTCCGCTTCGAGACGGTCGCGATCCGAACCACGTAGGCGGCGAGCACGAAAAACGGCACGAGCCCGAGCGTCGTGCTGGCACTCACCACCCAGACCATGTCGTCGACGCCGAACGTCGCACCCGGAAACGATCCCGGACCGAGATACAGTACCGTCGCGAGAGACGTCAAAAGAGCCGGTATCGCGGCGTAGAGGATCGACCGCGTGAGGTTTACGAGCTCCCACTGGAAGTACAGCGACTTGAAGTGTTCGAGCGCCGGACCGAACAGCATCAGTATCTCGACCAGATCGTCGAACGCGTCGAGCTCCTCCTCCTCGAGGCTGTCCTCGTGTTCGTCCCGGAGCCGTCGCACCGCGTAGATCTTCCAGGAGTAGTTGTAGTTCAGCCCCGATCGAAGGACGCTGAACTCCCCGAACTCCGCCGTCTCCAGCTGCTCGTAGATCTCCTCGGAGTTCTCGACGAGCCGGTCGGTCCGGGCGCGAAGCTCCTCGTCGTCGTTGTCCTCGACGGTCTCACGGAGCGCTTCGGCCCGGTCGCCGCTCGTCTGGACGAGCGCCTGAAGGAACTGTGCGGGATCGGGCGGGCCGATCGAGCCGAACAGCAGTTCGACCTCCTGTCGGAACTCCATGGCCTCGTTCATCCACTGGTGGTGATCGCCCAGCTGGCCGATCTCCTGGGAGAGTACCAGCTGGTTGATCGAGACGACGAGCGTGACGCCGGTGATGAGCGCGCCGATCAGCGCCTGGAAGGCGGTTTCGACCGGATCCGCGCTCTCCATCATCCCGCCCAGTGGCGCCGCCGCCACCCCGAAAGCGACCAGCACTGCGAAGGTGAGGGCCGAGAGCAGCCCCCCGATCAACCACCGGTTCGCGTCGAGAAACAGCCAGAGTGTGATCCGGCTCTCGCCGGTTCGCCCCCGTAGCGTGTCGGTCGACGCCAGTCTGTCCATGAGCGACCTACAGCACCCGGGCGGAAATGGGTTGAGATCCCCCGGATGACGACCGCTCGCGTCGGCGATCGGGCCGCGGCGGGTTCGTGTGGTTCGGGGATGTCACTGCGCTTGGCGGTGTTCGACCTCGATGAAGCGGACCTCGACGGCCACCTCCTGGTCGACGTCCTCGTTGATCCGTTCGTAGAGGGTGTCGGCCAACTCCGCCTGCTCGGGGTCGTTCTCGTAGCCGACGGTGACCGTCACCTGCGTGATCTGCTGGTTGATCCCCACGATGGTCCCCTGTTCGTACGTGACGTCCTCGCCGGTCGAAGACTGAACGTCGAGCAGCGTGAATCGCTCGTACTCGGCCTGGTCGATGGTGTCCTGAATGTCGTTGTTGATCTCCTGTTGGAACGACGAGGTCTGATATGTAGAAAGAGTGACGCTTCCGAGGAAGCCAGAGAGCACGAGGACGATCACCGCAAAAACCGCGACGTTGCGAAGCATCTTGCGGTGGGCGTCGTCGGTCTCGAACCAATTTTGGGGGCGATAGCCGGTGTACCACAACGTCGCCACGCCCGCGAGGTTGACCGAGACGGCGTTGACGAGCACGAGTACGGTCGCCCCGACGGTCTCCATGACCAGCCCCCACGCGATGGCGATGCCCGCGGCGGCGGCGGGCGGGATCAGCGCTGCGGCGATCATCACGCCGACGAGCGCGACCGAGATGCCCGTCGAGAGCGCGAGCACGCCCGCGACGCCGGCTCCCAGCGCGACGACCAACAGGAGCAGATCCGGGGTGAATCGCTCGCTGATCTCGCCGATCGAGGAGAGTTCGATCCCCGGCGGGACGATGTTGGCGGTCTTGAGTAGCCACGCGAACACCGCGGCGCCCACGATCGCGAGGCCGAGCCCGAACGTTTGGTACTTGATCCCGTTCCAGAACATCTCGTCGTCGTCGGTGACGGTGCCGACGCTCGCGGCGAGCGCGGGCCCGATCAGCGGCGCGATCACCATCGAACCGACGACCACCGCCGGCGAGTCGAGCAGCAAGCCGGCGGTCGCGACGATCGCGCTGATCAGCGTCATCGTCACGTAGACCGGGAAGGTCGGGGTCATGTTCTCGGCCTCGGTGTGCAGCTCCTGTCTGGAGATGCGCTCCTCGTCGGCGTCGTCGGTCGAGTAGCGCTCCTTCAGATCCTCGAACTGCCGAGAAACGACGGTTTGGGCGTCGACGACGACCGTGTAGGACTGGTCTTCGATCCCCAGCTCCTCGAGCTCGTCGAGGATCGGTTCGACCGCGTTGTCGGGCAGCGGGAAGTAGATGACGCCGGTGTACTCGCGGCCGCTGGTCTCGTCGGTTACGACGTAGTCGATCCCCTCGTCGTCGAGCATTCCCAGCACCGTCTCGCGCTTGCCGGCCGGGATCGTGACTTGTACCAGTCGCACACCCCCGATTGCGCCGGGGACGGCAAATACCCCTCGCATGGATTCAACCAGTAGCCATCCGACAGGGTCAACCCGCCCGGGCGGGTAGCCCGTCCATGTTCGAGGGGCGACCCGATAGGGATGCAGAGATCGTCTTCGTGGGCCGGTCGAACGTCGGCAAGTCGACGCTGATGCGCGAGTTCACCGGCCACACCTTTACGACGGGCAAGAAACCCGGCGTCACCCGTTCGCCGAACCACTACGACTGGGCGGGTGATGACTTCACCTTCACCGACCTGCCCGGGTTCGGGTTCATGGAAGGCGTCGACGAGGACGCTCGAGAAACGATCAAGGACGACATCGTCCGATACGTCGAGGAACACAGCGACGAAATCCTCGTCGGCGTGCTCGTCGTCGACGGGAAGGCCGTCATCGACATCATCGACCGCCACGAATCGCGCGGCGAGATCCCCCACGACGTCGAGCTGTTCGGTTTCCTGCAGGAAGTCGGGATCCCGACCGTCGTTGCGGTCAACAAGATGGACAAAGTGGACGACCGAGACGAGCGCCTCGACGAGCTCTGTGACCGGCTGGGTCTGCCGGGCCCGTGGCAGCAGTGGCGCGACACCATCGCGCCGATCGCCGCGAAACGCGGACAGATCGATCCCCTGCGCGAGGCGCTCGGAAACCACCTGCGTGCACAGAACCGCGACGACCTCCTGCAGTTCGTCCGATAGGGCTTGCGAGTGCAAACTCAACCCCCTTCCGACTGACCGAGAGATGATCTCCCATGGTCATGGAGCACTATACGCTTTCGGTCAACGAAAGCGAGACCCGCGACGGGCTCGACGTCGACGTCTACGACGAGGACGACACGATCGAGGCCTCGACGTGGGTGGGCTACGAGGACTACGGTGTCACCCCGGAGCGCGCCGAGGACGGTCCCGGCCCCCGCGAGACGGGGTTCAGCGCCGACGTGACGGTGCTCGACCTGCAGGTCGAGCGCGATGCCGACGCCTTCATCCTCCGAGTGCTCGGCGATCAGGACACCCTCGCTATCCAACGCGTCTCCGACGAGCAGTGGGGACTGATCGCCGAATAAAAGGGGTTAGACGACGCGGTTCTCGAATTCGTCCCCTGTTTCGAGTCGAGCGAGGTTTCCTTCGACCAGTTCTCCGATCGCCTCGTAGTACCCGCGCGTGTAGGCCGCCGCATGCGGCGTGACGAGCACCTCCTCCATCCCCCACAGCGGCGATTCCTTGGGGAGGGGCTCGGTCTCGAAAACGTCGAGCGCTGCCCCGCGGATCGCGCCCGATTCGAGGCCGGTAACGAGTGCGTCCTGGTCGACGACGCCCCCACGAGAGACGTTGATCAGGTAGCCGTCCTCGCGCATGACGCCGAGTTCCGCCTCGGAGAGCAGGCCTTCGGTTTCGTCGGTCAGCGGGACCGCGAGCGCGACGAAGCGCGCCCCCGAAATCGCCTCGTGAAGCTCCTCGCTCGGGTAGACCCGCTCGACGCCCTCGACGGGTTCGCCGCTCCGACGCACGCCCGTCACATCCATTCCCAAGGCGCTCGCCCGCCGGGCGATCCCCTGCCCGAGGGTGCCGAGCCCGACGACACAGACCGACTCGCCGGCCAGGGTGAAGGGGACGTCCCACGCGGGGCGATCCCACTCCTTTCGCTCCTGCTGGCGGGCGTACTGGCCGAGCCGGCGCGCGAGCATGAGCATGTAGCCCACGCCAGTCTCGCCGACGCTGTCGCCGTGGATTCCTGTACTGTTCGTCAGCACAACCTCCCGTTCTTCGAGCTCCGAGAGCGGGAAGCGGTCGTAGCCCGCCTGGATCGAGTGGATCCACTCGCATTCGAGGAGCGATTCCTCGTAGGCGAACGTGACGACCGCCTCGCAGTCCCCGATCCCCTCGCCGCTCACGACGCGGACCTCGGGGCCGTTGCCCGAAAGCGCTTCGCGGAGCTGTTCGGGCGGGAAGACGGCGCGCACGGAGTCGTGAATACCGAGCTGATCGATCTGCATGCGAGCGTTATCGCTCACCGACCGGTTGAAGCTTCCGAGAACGTGACGGCTCGGGAAAGTCCCTCGTCACACGGGGCTCGGTGGGGGTAACCCTCGTCACTGCCGTCACCGGTCCTATCCCATCGAGCCGTTTGGCTCTTTCCACCGCGCCCGACGAGCGTGCTCGGCCGCCACCCGTTCGATCCCCCCGGTGTCGAGGACGCCCTCCTCGGTGATCACGTCGGTAACGAGCTCCCCAGGGGTGCGAACAGCGGGCAGTCGACCGCGAGGCGCTCGTCGTCCGTGATCGCCCCGCGGTCGACGCGTTCGAGGGCCGGCTCGGTCGACGGGCTGATCTTGGCGGCGGCGCTCACGACCCGGACGGGAACGCCCTCGCGGGCGGCGACGGTCGCGGCCGTCCGCGTCCCCACCTTGTTGCTCACGCTCCCGTCCGCGAGCACGGTGTCACAGCCGACGAGCACCTGATCGACCGCCTCCATCTTGTGGGCAACGGCGGCGTCGAGCGTCACAGTCACGTCGAGCGCGTCGGCGAGCTCGCGCCCGACGTCGGTCCCCTCGCAACCGGGTCGCGATTCGAGGATTACGACTCGGTCGGGATCGCCCGCCATGAGCGCCTCGCGTACCGTCCCGGAGCGCGAGAGGGTCAACACCGTCCCCGAGAGGCCGGTGGCGGCGCGCTCGGCGGCCTCCCGGTCGGCCTCGACGGCCCGGTCGATCCCGTCACGCGCCGCCCCTTCGAGGGCAGTCGCGAAGCCGCTCTCGGTATCGGCCTCGACCATCGCGCGATTGACCCGGTTGACGACGGCGGCCATACTCGGGCGTGCCTCGATCAGCGCCACCGCTACGTCGACGAGTTCCGACGGACCCGCGCCCTCGCCCGCCCGGTCGCGCAGCACCTCAAGGGCGCGGATCGAGAGGTGGGCAGACCCGTGGGTGCGGTCGTCGCGGACCTCCGCGACGGTCGGTGAGATCGTTCCGTAGGCGTCCCACAGACCGCTCGGTGTCCTCCGGCGTCGGATCTCGGTCGGGTGGACCCACTCGCTTCCGGTCGGCGTTTCGATTCCCGATTCCGCCACGAGTCGGTAGGGATGGAGTGTCCGACCGCCGGCCCGAACAGGCGGTCCCCCGTCGATCAGTGAGGATTCGTTCACCCCGATCGCCTCGGCCGCGCGCCGTGCGGCCGCATCAGAAGTTCCCTCGACGGGTTCCGAGAGGGCGTCCCAGACCGCCGGCTCCCGTTCTACCCGACACAGTAGGACTCGTCCCCGATCGTACGCGAAGACCACCGCCACGTCCATCTCACTTCTCCATCCGATCGCCCGACCCTTATCCCGTTCGACCACTCTATCTTTCTAGATTATATAATCAGTAATTTTATGTATTCTGGGTGATTACTAACAATGGGAACATGAGCAAACAACACCGTCGAGCGTTTCTCGCAAGCGTCGGACTGGGCACCGCGACCCTCGCTGGCTGTACCGGTTCGCTGGATTTCGATAGCGACGAAGACGACGAGAACGACGATAACAGTGGAACCGACAACGAAACCGACGACAGCGGGGAGGACTCGAACGACGCCCCCGCGGACGTCACCGCGCCCGCGATCGCCCGAGGCGACTCCGTCGACGATTTCGAGGAGATCGTGTGGCATCCGATGTCCGATCACACGACCGTCGAGGGCAGCGACGACGCACTCGTCGGCGATCAGTCGCTGCTCGTCGAGAGCGACGAGCAGGACCAGGCCGGGGCGTTCCGGATCTTCGAGGACGGGCTGGACATCGAGGGCAAGCAGCTCTCTTACGCCGTCAAGATCGACTCCCCGTTGCCCGCCCGCGTGGTCTTCGAAGCCCGCGCACCCGGGCGGTCCGACCAGCTCACGAGCGCGCGTGCGATCCCGTCCGAGTTCGACGGCTGGATGCGCGTCGACGCCGGTTGGACCGGCGAGCGCGGCGAACCCAACCTCGCGAACGTCCAGGAGATCCGGATCTGGGTCGAACCCAGAGGCGACGCCGAGGGTTCGATCAGCTTCCGGGTCGACGACATGCGCGCGACCGGGAGCGCGGATCGCGGCTCGGTCGTCATCTCGTTCGACGACGGCGTCGCGAGCCAGTACGGGACCGCCCTTCCCATGCTCGAAGAGCGGGGCTGGCCGGGCGTCGCGGCGATCATCCCCGACTCGCTAAACCGGCCGGGCCGCCTCTCGATCGAGCAGTGTCGCGAGATGCGCGACGCCGGTTGGGAGCTCTCCGCACACGGCGGCAGAGCGCTGCCCGAGTTCGATTCGAGCGAGGAACGGGTTCGGTACCTCCAGAACGCCCGCGACTACATCGCAAACCGGATCAGCGAAGCCGGCGCGCGCCACTACTTCGTGCCGTACCACCGGATCGACGCCGCCTCGATCGAGGACGTTCGCGAGGTCTACGAGACCTCCTTCATCTTCGGCGGCCAGCCCGCCGCGTCGCCGCCCAGCGAGGGCCACATGATCTCGCGGGTCAACGGCCACGACGCCTCGGCCATCTCGGGGATGCTCGGCCTGGCCGCGAAGTACAACCAAACCGTCGTCACGCTGGTCCACGGGGTCGGCGACGGCGATCTGGACGACGTGACCGAAGCCGAGTTCGAGGCGCTGCTCGACGAGATCGAACGCCACGACCTGGACGTCGTCACCGCCTCGGACCTGCTCGACGACTGATCCCGGTCCCCGATTCGGCCCTCCCCCATCGTCGCCGGTGTCGGCGGCCTTTTTACGCGCGCACGCCGACACCGAGTATGCAGCTACGTGCCGTCCCCGATCTCCCCGAGATCCGCCCCGGCGACGACCTCGCCGCGCTTCTCGCGGAGCGGGTCGATCTCGATCCCGGCTCGGTCCTCTGTCTCGCGAGTACCGTCGTCTCGAAAGCCGAGGGACGCTTTGCCGCCCTTTCGGAGTACCCCGCTGGCCCGCGCGCCCGCGAGATCGCCACGCGTCTCGAGGAGCACACCGGCGAGGAGAAGGACCCGCGGTTCGCACAGGCAGTGTTGGAGGAGAGCACCGAGATCATCACCGAGGCGCCCTTCCTGCTCACCGAGACGCACTTCGGCCACACCTGCGTGAACGCCGGGATCGACCGCTCGAACACCGGCGGCGAGGACCTCCTCTTGCTTCCGAAACGCCCCTCCGAGAGCGCCGCCCGCCTCAGTGAAGCCCTCTCCGTGCCGGTGATCGTCACCGACACCTGCGGGCGACCGTTTCGCCACGGCCAGCGCGGGGTCGCGATCGGCTGGGCTGGCATGGCGGCGAGCCGCGACTGGCGCGGTGAACGGGACCGCGACGGTCGGGAACTCGGGGTCACGGTCGAAAACGTGATCGACGAACTCGCGGCGGCGGCGAACCTCGTCGCCGGCGAGGGGGCCGGTGGGGTGCCTGCGGTCGTCGTCGAGGGCTTCGAGTTCGGTAAGATGGACGGAAGCGACGAACACTTCCGCGACGTGGAGGACGACTACGTCCGCCAGGCGCTCCGGGGGTGGAGTCATGAGTGAACAAACGCCGATGAAGGGCATCGAGATCACGCCCGAACACCCCCTCGAACGCGTCGGCGAGTTCGGCGCGCGTGCAGAAGAAGCGGGCTTCGATGCCGCCTTCGCGAGCTGTCATTACAACAACCGCGATCCCTTCGCCGCCCTCTCGGAGATCGCTCGGCGGACCGACACCATCGAACTGGGCCCGGGTGTCGCGAATCCCTATGAAACCCATCCCGTGGCGGTGGCCTCGCGGGTCGCGACGCTCGACGAACGCAGTGACGGACGAGCGGTCTTCGGGATCGGTGCGGGCGACGCCTCGACGCTGTCTAACCTCGGCTACGAGCGCGACCGCCCGCTGCGGCGCGTGCTGGAATCGTTCAAAGTGGCACGGGACCTCTGGGCGGGCGAACGGGTCACCCACGAGGGGACTTTTCAGGCCATCGACGCGGGACTGAACTACGAGGCCGGGAAGATCCCCGTTTACGTCGGCGCGCAGGGCCCCCACATGATCCGCATGAGCGCGAAACACGCCGACGGTGTGCTGCTCAACGCCGCCCATCCCGACGACTTCGCGTGGGCGGCCGACCAGGTCGAGGCCGGACTAGAAGAGCGGCCCGATTCGCGGGGCGAGTTCGACTTCGCGGCCTTCGCGAGCCTGAGCGTCGCAGAGGACGGCGAGGCGGCACGCGAGGCGGCCCGACCCCCGGTCGCCTTCATTGCGGCGGGGGCCGCACCCCCGGTTCTGGATCGCCACGACATCGACGGGGAGCTGGCGAGCGAGATCGGCGAGCAGATCGGTGCGGGCGAGTTCTCCGAGGCGTTCTCGTTGGTCACCCCCGAGATGATCGACGCCTTCTGTATCGCGGGCACGCCGGAAACGGTCGAGGATCGGGTCCGCGAGATCGCCTCGCATACGGATAGTTTCGTCGCGGGCTCGCCGCTGGGTCCGGATATCGAGGCGGCTATCTCCCTTGCTGGGGCGGCGATCGACCGAGCGTATCGGGAAGGATAGAATCGAGGATCCCGCCGGCGGCGAGCACGCCGAACGCCACGGAGGGAACGACGACGAACAGGAACCCGAAGAGCATGATCACGACGTTGATCGGGTCCCCGAGCGCGACGTCCGCGAAATACCCCACGAGATCGATGCCGTCCTGAATCGGGTTGACCATACCCGCGCTTCGACCGGGGGGTACTTGTGTGTGCTGTTCCTCACCACGCGCGTGGACGACGCACCGACGGGATCGGAACGACTCCGCCCGACCTACGGCTGGACGCCCGACACGATCGCCTGCGAGCGCTGTGGCGACCCGACCGACCGGTGGTGGCGCGAGGAGGATCGGTTGGTCTGTCCCGACTGCAAGCCATGGGACTGAACGTTTCGACCCGCCGAAGCCGTTCGACCGGATCGCGACGGACGGGTACCGAGGACGGCCCCGACAACGTTTAATAGGTCGATTTCGTACGTTCGACTGTAATGTCGGAAGTCTGCTCGACGTGTGGACTGCCCCAGGAACTCTGCGTCTGCGAGGACGTCGCCAAAGAGTCCCAGCAGGTTAACATCCGCATCGACGAGCGCCGCTACGGAAAAGAGGTAACGATCATCGAAGGACTCGACCCCCGCGACGTCGATCTCAGTAGTCTCTCGTCGGACCTGAAATCGAAGTTCGCCTGTGGGGGCACAGTGGAGGACGGCTCCATCGAGCTCCAAGGCAACCACTCCGGTCGCGTCGAGGACTTCCTCCGCGACAAGGGTTACTCGGTCGCCTGATCGACCCCTTCGATCGCGCCTAGAAGGGCGCGTCGGCCTCGGTTTCTTCGGATCCTTCGGTTTCTTCGCTCGTTTCGAGTTCGTACTCCCGAGTCCACGCGTCCAACCCACCTTCGAGACTCCGGACCGTTCCCGTGGTTCCCTCGAAGGAGTCGATGATCCGGACCGCCTGCAGGCTCGCCTTTCCGTGCGGGCAGACGGTGACGACCCGTTCTTCGTCCGCGAGCCCCTCGATCTCCTGGGGAAGCGTCTGGAACGGGATGTTCTCGCTGCCGGGGATCGCTCCCCTGTCGAACTCGGCGGACGAGCGGATGTCGACGATTCGAACGTCCTCGTCGTCTTCGAGCAGCGCGTTGAGCTCCGCGGGCGTGATCTCGTCGTCCTCAGCCATACCGTCCTTATCGGCCCGGTGGGGATAAATCCCTAGAGCAGCCCCTCCTCCCGGGCGAGCAACAGCCCCTCGACCGTCGCATCGTTGGTCGGCTCCTCGCGACCCCGGTCGAGGGCTTCCTCGACCGGCACCGATCGCACCGAGAGGAACTCGTTGTCGTCGAGTTCCTGCTCGACGGGGGTGAGCCCCTCGGCGAAGACGATCGCGCGCTCGTGGCGCATCGCGCCGGTCGCGACCCACATTCGCTGGAGCAACGAGACGCCCTCGGCCGCGAACCCGGTCTCCTCACGGAGTTCACGCGCGCCCGCCTCGGTGGCGGACTCGCCGTCCTCGATGATCCCGGCGGGCAGTTCGAGGTGGGTCTGGGCGATTGCGGGACGATACTGCTCGACGAAGAGCACCTCCTCGCCCGTCGAGGCCACGATCACGGCCGCGGGCGCGAGCTCGGCCCAGTAGTACTTCTTCTCCGAGCCGTCGGGCTGTTCGACCAGGTCGTACCCGCCAGTATACCAGCCCGTTTCGTACTCGGTCACCGATTCGAGGACCGTCCAGTCGTCGGCTTCGCTCATGGTCCTCCTGTGTCCTCGTCGGATAAAGCGTCCCGGTTACCGGTCGTCGTCGAACAGCGGCCGATAGAGCCGACCGAACGCCTGTCTGCGTAGGGTACCGCGCGCCGCCTCGGGTTCGTTCTGATAGGTCGCGGCGACCGCCTCGCCGTCGAAGGCGTGCCACACCACGCGGTCGACGTTCTCGCTGCCCATCACCGACACCTCGCCCGAGAACTCCTCGTGCCACGCCTCGAACGCCTCGCGGGTGTCGTCTCGGATCTCCAACAGCGAGGAAAACAGCGCGTCGCGTGCGGTCTCGACCACCTCGCCGGTGACGCGTTCGCGGTACTCCTCGCGGTCGAACGCCATCGCCTTCGCGACCTCGCGGGTCACGAGCTGCGCGCTCGGTCCGACCGACGCGTAGAGCTCGCGGGCCTCCTCGGGGTCCGCGGGCGCCAGCCAGCCGTCGGTTTCGCTCATACCCCTCGTACCGCTGCTGGCCTTATTCCTCCTCGGATTCGTACATCTCGCGGGTCATCGCCTGTGCCTCCGCGAGGACCTCGCTCGCCTCGCCGCCCATCGCCTGGCGGCCGCGCTGGGGCGGAACCGCGTCCTCGAGACGGCCGGAGCCGCCGTGGTCGTGGCCGCCGGTCGTGTCCTCGAAGACCGTCTCGAACTCCTCCTCGGGTGCGAACGTCGTGACCCGGTCGCCGAGTTCGTCGGGGCCCATTTTGCCCCACTCGGGGACGTGCTCGTCGAGCCAGCCCTCGTGGCCCTCGTTTCCGAGCATGGCGGCGAAGGCGAGGTGGTTCGCCAGGTGCTCCTCGTCCTGTTGGGGTGTCTCACAGACCGGACAGGCATAGCCCATACTCCTCATAGGAGTGCGACGCCTAACGGCCTTACGCCTCGATCGGGCGGACCATCACGAGGGCGGTCTCGCCGTCGGCGTAGTAGCGGGGGACCCGTCGGCGCAGCTCGAACCCGAACTCCCGGTAGAGCGCGAGCGCCGGCTCGTTGCCGTCGCGTACTTCGAGTTTGACCCATCCGACGCTCTCGCTTCCGAGCGTCGACAGCGCCCGCGAGAGCAGGCGACGCCCGATCCCTTCCCCGCGTCGGGCGGGCGAGACGGCGAGGTCCTTGACGTGGCCGATCATCCGGCCGTGGTTGGGCACGCTGTCGGCGACGACGTAGCCGACGACGTCCTCCTCGGCCTCCCCCATCGCCTCGCGGGCGCCAGCTCGGTCCGACCGTCCGGCGACGGCGACTAGGAACCCGGGCTCGTCGAGAAACCCCTCGAACGCCGTGAAGGGCCACGGCTGGGGAAACGAGGCCTTCTCGATCCGGTAGATCGAGAGCAGATCGGCCCGCGTGGCCCGCCGAACGGTGATGGGTCTCGCCGCGGTCACGGGTCCCGGTACGGCTTCGGGGAGTATAACCGCTGGGTCGATGGACGACCGTCGAAGCCGAAGGACCGAATCTCCAAAGTTATAAATCATATGGGTGTCCTCTCACACACCATGCGACGCAGAACATTTCTGGCGTCAGCAGGGGTTTCGGTTCCAGTGCTGACCGCAGGCTGTCTCCTCAACGACGAGTCCGGCAACGGGGGCAACGGTAACGACAGCGACGGGGGATCCGGTGGGTCGGACGTCACTGCCGGGATCGTCTACTCGACCGGCGGCCTCGGCGACGAGTCGTTCAACGACATGGCCAACCAGGGGATCGAGCAGGCCCAAGAGGAGTTCGGTATCGAGTACCAGAGCGCCGAGCCCGGCTCGCCCGCGGACATGAACGAAATGCAACGGCAGTTCGCCGGCAACGACGCGATCGACGTCGTGGTCTGCATCGGGTTCGACCACGAGGCCGACCTCCAGAACAACGCCGAGGAGTTCTCGGACACGCAGTTCGTTCTCGTCGACGCGGTCGTCGAAGCCGACAACGTCGCGAGCTACGTCTTCCGCGAACACGAGGGCTCGTTCCAGGTCGGCCACCTCGCGGGCCTCCTGACGGGGACTGAGTACGCCCACGGCGCCGGCGAGACCAACCCCGGCGAATCGATCGTCGGCTTCGTCGGCGGCCAGGAGACCTCGCTGATCGAGCGCTTCGAGGCGGGGTACGTCGCCGGCGCACAGTACGCGGACGAGTCGATCCAGACGCCCTCGGCGTACGCCGGGAGCTGGACCGACCCGACGACGGGCCAGGAGATCGCCACCGGGATGTACAACGACGGTGCCGACATCGTCTATCACGCCGCCGGCGGCACGGGCGGGGGCGTCTTCGAGGCTGCCCAGTCGAACGGGCGCTTCGCCATCGGCGTCGACGACGACCAGTCGATAAGCGCCGAGGAGTTCAGCGACGTGATCGTCGCGAGCATGATCAAGCGCGTCGACACCGCCGTCTACGAGTCGATCCAGTCGATCGTCGAGGACTCCTTCGAGGGCGGGCAGGTCAACGACCTCGGCCTCGAAGAGGAGGGCGTCGGCGCGGTCATCGGCCAGGACTTCGAGGGCGAACTGCCCACGGAGATCACCGACGCGCTCGAGGAGTCGCGTCAGGCGATCATCGACGGCGAGATCGACGTGCCCGACACACTCGATGGCAGCTGAAACCGATCAGCCCCCCGCCGTCCACCTCGAGGGGATCACCAAGCGATTCCCCGGCGGCGTCGTCGCCAACGACGCCGTCGACTTCAGCGTCGAGCGGGGCACGATCCACGCGCTCGTCGGCGAGAACGGGGCCGGCAAAACGACGCTGATGAACGTCCTCTACGGGCTGTACGAACCCACGGAGGGCACCGTCCGGATCGACGGCGAACCACGCGACTTCGACGGCCCGAGCGAGGCGATGGCCGCCGGGGTCGGCATGATCCACCAGCACTTCATGCTCGTCGATACGATGACCGTCGCCCAGAACGTCGTGCTGGGCGACGAGCCCAAGAAATGGGGCGGACTGGCGACCGACACCGATCGAGCGATCGAGGAGACGCGCGAGATCGCCGACCGGTACGGGTTCGCCGTCGATCCGACCGAGCGCATCGAGGAGATCAGCGTCGGCGAGCAACAGCGCGTCGAGATCCTCAAAACGCTCTATCGCGGTGCGGACGTCCTGATCCTCGACGAGCCGACGGCGGTGCTTGCCCCCCAGGAGATCGACGCGCTGTTCGAGGTCTTGGAGGAGCTGATCGCCGAGGGCAAGACGATCATTTTCATCACCCACAAGCTCGGGGAGGCGCTTGCGGCCGCGGACGAGATCAGCGTCCTCCGGGACGGCGAACTGGTCGGGACGGTTCCCGCAGAAACCGCGACCCGCGAACGGCTCGCGAGCATGATGGTCGGCCGGGACGTGATCTTAGAGATCGAGAAGCCCCCCGCCGAGCGCGGCCCGCCGGTGCTCGAACTCGCCGACCTGACCGTCGAGGACGACCGGGAGGTCACGGCGGTCGACGGCGCGGGCTTTACCGTCCACGCCGGCGAGGTCTTCGGCATCGCGGGCGTCGACGGCAACGGCCAGACCGAACTCGTCGAGGCGATCACCGGGCTGCGATCCGCAGAGAGCGGATCGATCTCCTTCGACGGCCGCGAGATAACGGCCGAGCCGCGCCGCGAGCGCATCGGCGCGGGCATGGCTTACGTCTCCGAGGACCGCCAGAAGCGCAGCCTCGTCATGGAGTACGACCTCCGGCGAAACGGGCTGCTCGGCTGTCAACGGCTCCCCGAGTTCTCCGACGGCTGGCGGATCGACTGGGACCGGACCGACGAGTACGTCGATCGCGTGATCGAGGAATACGACGTCCGGCCGCCGGACCCGAGCGCGAGCGCGGAGTCGCTGTCGGGGGGCAACCAGCAGAAGTTCATCGTCGGCCGGGAGTTCGAACGCGACCCCTCGCTGGTGGTCGCCGCCCAGCCCACCCGCGGGGTCGACATCGGGTCGATCGAGTTCATCCACAACCGGCTGCTCGACCTCAGAACCGACGGGAAGGCCGTGTTGCTCGTCTCC
>NZ_RDQG01000054.1 GCF_003697815.1 Halalkalicoccus subterraneus
ACAACAACAACAACAACAACAACAACAACAGCAACGCAGTCTAGACCGCTCTATGGCTGGTCTAGGGACGTCTTGTTTGGAATGTCTTGCTAAGCGGCTCTCCGAGGGATCTTGTCGAGCCGGTTCCCTCCTGTTAGCTCTCTATCTGGTCCGGGTATGAATTCATATTCTCGATCGGTCCCTCTTTTGTCTCTCCCGTTCTGTCTTGTGTCCCGTCCGATCCTCGCTCCGGGAGCATATCGCTCTCTGTCGAGAGCTCGTCGTGAGTGGTATCGGACGTCCCGAGACTAATCGCTCTCTCACGGCAAATACGCGCCTCTCACTGGAGACGTCTCTCGGGAGATCGGTTAGGATCGGTAGAAATGGTAATTCTCGTCGTCAGCGGGGGCTATCTGCGAGAAAAAATGTATAGTGGATTCTCTGCCGAATATTCCGACTCCCTCTTGCGATTTTTCCGATAGAGATAAAGGGAGATAAGCGGTGTCTTGTCGGGACTTACTCCTCCGGGGGATTGAGCCTCTTTTCCATCAATATTCTTACACCGGCTCGAGATTTTGATCCTCCTGGTGCTCGTCGTCGACCTCGTCTCGATCCGTCTCCTCGATCGAGCCGGTCCCGCCAAGTCCCGGCAAAGAGCCCCGGAAATAATCTGGAAGAGGAGACTATTTCCGGCTAATACTCGGATCGGCTCGATCGACTGGAACTAATCGCAAGAGGGAGTGGGGTTCGATGCCTCTACTTTTGATTATAGAAGAAATCAAAAGTAGACTATAAACTCTAAAAAGATATTATAATTTATCCGAGGTATTAAGGTGGGGTACGGCGTACACACTGGTAAGTAAATCACATGGACCGGCACGAAATTAAGGGAGAAGAAGTCCATACCGGGAGAGCCTCGAAAGCGGGTAACGGAGCTCACGTTTACGTTCCTAAGCGGTGGCTCGGAGCGGACGTGAAGGTCGTCCGGACCTCGGAGCTCGACGACTAGGTCAGGTGGATATGAGTTTTGACAATAAAGAGACGGACGAGGATTACGAGGCGATGCTCGAAACGATCGATAACTCGATCGAGGAGCTTGAGCGAAAGATCGAGAACGGGCGTATCAGGTCTCCAGAGCGGGATAACGTCCGTTTAAAGCATCACCGCGCACTCGGATATCAGATCCGGACCCGCCTCAAGATCGCAGAGAGCCGAGACCTTGCCCGGCTCGGAGAGGAACTAGAGGAACGGCTCGAGGAGCTCGAAAACAACTCATGAGTGATTACTCAAAACGGCAGATCGAGCGGATGTACGACGAGTTCGAGACCAAGAGCCGGGTTAAGCGCCAGCGACTCGGTCCGGATGGCTATCCAGCCTTTCCGGACGGAGCCGAGATTAGTCTCCCGGTCGCGATCGCGGCGGCGAGAGCAGAGCAAGACGGCGCGGATCCGGTCGAGGCGTGGGTGATCGCTGGGGAAAAGGGGCTCTCGAATGATCTCCCGGAGGTAACGGCGGACGGTCTCGACGCGGTCGAGGAGGTCCTCGGATATCCGGCGGAGGAGACGGAGGAGCTCAAGCGCTCGTATGGACTGCTCGACGAGAAGGACGAGAGCGAATCGGGAGAGTGAGCTAGTAGGTCGATGACCCAAAGTGATGTCACTACGGCGAGACCTGCAGTCAAGCGAGAGAAGGCTCGAAAAGGTTTCTTCATCCAGACGGTCGCAAGACCGATCCTTGTCCCCTTTCCCGTTCCACTATTAGCCGCTCGGGAGACGGAGAGCGCTCCGCTCCCGCGCTTTCAGTGGACTTGATCGAACGAGTTAGCCAGATCACCCCATTCTTTACACGAACTTTACAACTATGACAGAAGACAATACAGCAAATACAGAGGACAGTTTTGATCGGCTCGTCGAGCAGCTCGACGCGGAGCCGGGAGAGGTAAGCGAGATCGTCGCGGCGACGACGGTCGATTCGTTCGGACGAACAGATCTCGATCCGGGAGCGACTCCCGCAGAGGCGATCCGATCGACTCACAGAGAGACCGTCGAGTTCCTCCTGGAGGCGCTCGATACGATCGAGGCGGAGCCGGGGGACGTAACCCTCGACGAAATGCGGGACGTTCAGGACTCGATTATGGCCGTCTCTGTGGTCCCCGACGAGACGGACGAGGCGGGGATCGATCGCGACGCTACTCGGGGGTTTTACTAAATGACTGTTAGCGAGATCCTCTCGATCGAGCCGGGAGCGACGGAGCGGACGAGCGAGTTCCTTCAGGTCTCGCCTCGGAAAACTGCGGTCCTCCGAATCGAGGGAGACGTCGCGGATATCGACTCGATTGAGCCGCTCGTCTCGTTTACGAATGAGGAGGCGATCGGACCGATCGAGACAGACGAGATCGGGATCCCGGATCCGTCGGCCGGATCGACATATGCTCGTCTCGACGTCTCGGGACTGTCGCTCCTCGGGTTCGACGTAACGGCAAGTGCAGACGCGAGCGAGGCGATCTCCGTCTCGCTCTTGTGCCAAGCGAGGTAATTAGATATGTTGACAACTAAGCAGCTAACTGGTAGTATCGTAGCAAAGGACGAGGACGAGCGCTTTCTCCTCGGTCCCGTTCTTATCCCGGACAAGCCGGATCGGGAGGGAGACGTCGTCTCTCGGGAGAATATCCGCGAGGTTGCTCACAAGTTCACCGAGGAGTACCAAAACCTCGATCTCATGCACACTTTCGAGAGCGTCGCGAAGCTCTCGGAGTCATTTATCGCTCGGAAGGATCTCGACTTTGGGGAGACGACCGTCCCGGCGGGTAGTTGGATGCTCGGAGTAAAAGTCGAGGACGACGAGGTATGGTCGCAGGTTAAGAGTGGAGAGCTCTCGGGATTCTCGATCTACGGACAGGGAGAGCGGAGTCCCGTTACGTCCATGTCGAGCAAGGGCGTTTCGAGCTCCGAAACCGGGGGTAAGAGCTCCGAGGATATGGTCGCAAAGAGCGCGAGCCCCGAGGAGATCGCGAAAGAGGCTCAGTTAGATCTCGATCGAGTGACGTTCGTTAGTCTCGTCGACGAGCCCGCAGTCGGAGAATCGAAATACGTCGTCATGAAGCGAGCCGGGGAGGACGTCCCCGAGGAGATCGCGAAAGCCGCGAACGCCGACGACGTCGAGGTGATCGAGGACGTCGAGGATCTCAGCTCGGAGCGGCGATCGATCGAGCCGCTTACCAAGGATGCTCCGGACGATGATCGGGAGAATCGGATCGCGACTCTCGCTAAATCCGTCGAGCAGCTCCCGGAAGACGAGATCGAGGCGTTCGTTAAGAAGATCGAGGGGAACAAACGCGAGGGATCCTCGGAGAACGTCTCTAAGGGTTCGTTCACGTTCGACGAGGACGACGAGGTCTCGAAAGGGATCGACGAGAAGCCGTCTCGTTTCGGCGTTTCCTTTGCCTCGACCGTCGAGAAAGATCGAGCAAGCGGAGAGGAGCTCGTCGAGAAGGCTCGCGAGGCGACAGACGGGAGCGGTTCGTTCGCTTTCGACGAGGCCGTCGACAAGAGCGCGGACGTCGAGGACGTCAGTAGGTCGGTCGGATCGGTCGGCTCGATCCGCTCGCTCGACGACCTCGCTCTCTCGGACGTCTCGGCGGAGGAGATCGAGGACGCTCTCTCGGATCTTTCTCCGAGCAAGATTTGGGAGCTGGAGAAAGAGCTCGCGAAGCGCTCGGGACGCAAGGGTCGGACGACGGAGCTCGATCGCGAGCTTCACGAGGCGGAGGAGAGCAACGCTCATGGTATCGTCTCCTCGGACGGCGCGTTTACTTTCGACGAGGCCGTCGAGTCGGACGACTAACCTCGGACGGCTCTTTGCGGCGGACGTCTCCGAAAAATAGACTGGTTACTCCTCGATCCGTGATCCGCGTTCCGGTAGTTAGATCCCTCCGAACGCGCCGGCAGCGTAGAAGCCGCTCATAGCGCCGGTGATCGCGATTAGCAGGAACGGGAGGATATGATCTCGGAAAGTAACGAGGACGTCGCGAACGGCGAGCTGTCGCGAGTGCTCCGCGAGAGAGTCGGGAGCAGACATTAGTTCTCACCCTCCGAGCCGCTCTCGTTCTCCTCAGGGAGCGCTTTGCGTCCCGCGAGGACGCAATACCAGCAAGGGAGTTCGTCTCCCTCGACGCAAGAGCACGGGAGCGCCTCGTCGAGCTCCTCTTTATCGGTCCCGAAAATGTCGATCGCGTCGAGAACGTCCTCGGGGGTTGCGGTTTCGTAGCTGTCGAGCGTTACGTCGATGCCGTTTTCTGTCTTGTCGGTGTTGGCTGACATGGTCTTGTTGTCCAAGACAGACCGGCTCGCGTGGTCCAAACACGCGGGCGCTTCTACCGTCGAACCGCGCCCCGAGGAACTGGTCTGTCTCTAATAATACCTTAGAGGGCATTAGCATAAATGTACCGATACAGCGGATATAGCGATAGTTTGGTGGTATTCATGCCGTCAAAGGCAGTAGATATTTACCCTTTCATGCCGTCTTAGGTAGTATGAGCGAACACTCAACACCTGGAAGAAAACCTCGCGTCACCGATGGGGAGGTTCTAGCCGTATTCCGGCAGACCGACGATCCGGTACTTTCGACAGCCGACGTCGCCGACGAGCTCCCAATCAAACGTCGCGCGACACTCACACGACTCCAGCGGCTTGCCGAGAGTGGTGCCCTTGATCGGAAGGCAACCGGCGGGCGAAACACAGTTTGGTGGCTCACGGACGACGAACGAGTTCGAGGTAGCTCCGCGGAACCTCTTCGAGGGCTAGTCGGTCTCGTCGATGAGGAAGGAGCTCAGCGAGTCAGAGAGAGGTCGCGAGCGTTCCGTGAGGAATTCAATGATCGGATGGACCGTCGGCGAACTACCGACACAGAGCGGGACGCAAGCGGAGAGTCGGAGTAAATGTTACTCGACTCAACGTTTTTAATCGACCTGCTCGATTGCCTCGACGCGGCAGAAAACAAGCTCGACGAGCTTATTGAGACGGATACGCGTGTCTCGGTATCGGCACTATCTGTATACGAAGCTGGCCTTGGCCTACAAGAGAACGAACGCGAGAAATTTGAGGAAATCCTTGCATCAGTCGCTATACTCCCCCTTGGCCTCCCAGAGTCCCGTCGGGCACTCTCTATACAACGAACACTCTACGGACGAGGTGAGCCGATCGGGGATGTTGATTCGCTGATAGCAGCGACCGCGGTCGAGAGTCCGGACTCGAGAGTTCTCACCCGAAATGTCGACGAGTTCTCGCGTATCGATGATCTCGACGTCGCGACGTACTGAGTATGAGTAGGGAGATAGTCGAGCTCGCCGGCGGGGGAGAAGCCTACAAGTGCGAATACTGTGGCCAGCTCGCGATCGCGAAAAGTCAAATCGGGATTCATGAGGCGACTTGTCCCGAGAATCCCGATCGAAACGAGCCGTATCGCGGGACCTCATAATCGAGAGACGTCTCTAAAGAGGGGTAAAGGTCGGACGGGGGAGTTACCCCCCAAATATGGAACGAGCAGCCCTAGTCGACGGAGCAGGCGACGACGTCACCAGATAACGGGACGGCGGCCAGTTTTGCGGCCCCTGATGGGCAAATCAATACACGATGTGGAGGTAGTTAAAACTACTTTATTTAAAGTGACGCTAATGTCTGACGGAGAGCTGACGGAGATACAAGAGAATACGGATCGTATTTGTCACGTATGGAACCAGTTACGATCCGTATTCCCGACGATACGTATCGTACGCTCGCAGAGGAGGCCGACGAGAGCGGCCGCAGTATGTCCGAGGTCGTCCGCGAGCGCGTCGAGCGTGGTATGGACTACGAGGAGATCAAACGCGAGAGAGACCGACTCCGCTCCGAGAAACGGACGCTAATCCAAGATCGAGAGGAGAGGACGGACCTCGTCGAGTATGTCGAGCAAGAGCGCGAGCTCCAGGCGCGACGCGAGGAGCGGAAGGATGCTCCCGTATGGCGACGCGCTAAGTGGTGGGTCTTTGGTCGTGATCGAGGCGATCGCGAGGACTAGATCGAGCCCCCCTCAACTACGGGAAAAACCGCGAGGAGATTACGTCCTCAATCGTCCTCAATCGCAAGCCAGTACAACGTTTTGGGCACTACTACCCAATTATATAATCAAGTTTGTATGCAGTATTTCCGGGATTTGAGAGCTCTACTGTCCAATTCCCGTATCGGTAATCCCTTCCGGTAGTGCCCAAAAGTCGGTGTGTGTAGTACAAATTGTACTCCCAGATAGACAATTGTTTAATTATATCGAGTATAGGTAGACGAACACAGGAATATCTCTAATAGATTGTTGCTTTTCGGAAAAGGGACGTTGGAGAGGTCCCAGACTGAACAATTCTCCGTAGACTCGCGACACTCAAAACTGTATCGGATCGTAAATCGGGACATTTTATATGGAGGATGACGAAACGATCCGATAACGATCCGGTGTAAATACCGGGAGAGGTCCCAGACTGAACATCGAGACTTCTCCCAACCTCACCTAAGAGCCGACTCTATCGGCTCCGAAAGTAGGGGTCGGGCTGCATTGGCAGATAGCTATTGCTTTAGTCACAATTTCAATGACGAAAGAAGACATTACCGTTAGTACAGACTTTGTAACTGCTGCCGAGCTCCGCGATCGCGACGAGTCCATCGAGATCTCGATCGAGATCGTCCGGTCACTCTCCTCAATCGAGACGTCCTCGAAGGAGGCTCAAGACGATCGCGAGGTCGTCCGGTGTCCCGAGTGCGAGAGGGAAATAACGGCTCGGACTGGAGTCGAGAGGATCCCGCATACGCCCGAGTGCTCGATCGCTCTCTCGGAGGTCCGAGCATGAGCGACAAGGAGCTCAATTATGACTTTGAGAGCGTAGAGACGGAGTCCTCGATCAGAGAGAGCAAGGGAGTCGAGGAGAACGACAAGCTCGGAAAGGCTCTCGACGAGGAGGAAAAGGTCCGAGTTACAATAGAAGTCCCCGAGTCGGTCCGGGATGGGGCGAAATCAAAGCTCCCCCACGGAGGTATGAGCGACGAGGTCCGAGGACTATTAACCCGGATCGCGTTCGGCCAAGAGATGAATCAACGATCCCGACTTGAGCAGCAACTCGACGACCTCCGCGAGGAGAGGAGTAAGCTCCAGCGAGAGCGTCGCGAGCTCGACGCGAAAATCGAGAATCTCGACGATCGGATCCACGGGGTCGAGGATAAACTCGGGAGCATAACAACTCAAGAAGATCGTTACGAGGCAAAGCTAGAGGAGCTCGAATATCGAATCCGAGTCGAGGGGACGCGAGTCTTCCCCGAGCATGGCGCGGTCGAACGGGTCGCGAGCGGAGTCGGCAAGAACCCCGAGGGAGTAATCAAAGACCTCAAGCAGCGAAACCCGGATGTTAACGATTCGGCCTTTGAGGAAGGGAGTATTCACGGGAACGGTGGATCTTTCCTAGCTCCTGACGAAGACGGTGAGATAACTCCCGTCGACGAGAGAGAACAGATTCACCGAAGTAACGAGTCGGACGACTAACCACTTCTCCTTTCCTCGACTCCCGACTTAGATGAGAGAGTGTAACCCTCTCTCTTCAAATTCATATATGAATTTCAAGTTCATATATGAATTTGCTCTACTAGGTACACACCTACTACTACACTACTAGCTAGACAACAACAACAACAACAACAACAACAACA
>NZ_RDQG01000055.1 GCF_003697815.1 Halalkalicoccus subterraneus
TCATGTGGTTGATTGTAGCGGATCATCCATATGTTGATGGGAACAAACGAACGGCACTCTGGTCAGCAGCCTATCTCTACGATCTGAACGGTTACCAGTTAGAACCTGACGACACTATCCGGACGATCCTCCGGGATCTTGCGACAGATGCGGAGGATGTTGATCTTTCACGGGTTGAAGACTATCTTCACCAGCGAACGATCCACGAAAACGACTAAGACTCACTATGACGTATACAAATTCATCAGAGGCTGATTCAATGTCTGAAGAACACAGGGATGATGAGGCTGATCGGCGTAAGCGGGCGGCCCAGTTTGCTGATCGGTATATCGACGAGCATCGAGAGTTGTTCGTGAAGCTTGAAGACGAGTAGCTCTGTTGAAATCCTCAGCCACTACCAAAAACGGAGTGGAAATTGGTAGATACAGGTCAAGTAGATAACAGAGTAGCAATCGACTTCACTGATAGTTGCCAAGAACAGCGTGCTGAATACAGAGGAAGAATTGACCATCGCGGAGGGTGCGGAGAATCTAACTGGACGGCCAATCCATGATCCACATGGATAGCGAAAAAGAGAAGATGCTGAACGGGGAGTTGTACGACGCCGACGACCCTGATCTTGTGGCCGAACGGGAACGCGCACGCGACCTGACGAGACGCTACAATTGCACGACGGTACACGACCAAACCGAACGCCAGGAACTGTTAGAGGAACTTCTCGGTTCTTACGGCGAGGACTGCGAAATAGAACCACCGTTTCGCTGTGACTACGGGCACAACATCCACGTTGGTGAGAACTTCTACGCCAACTTCGATTGTGTCATCTTAGACGTGTGTCGGGTGGACATTGGGCAGAACTGTCAGATCGCACCGGGCGTCCATATCTATACGGCAACGCATCCGCTTGATGCGACCGAGCGAATCAAAGGTCCGGAGTACGGCAAAGCGGTGACAGTCGGTGATAACGTCTGGATTGGCGGCCAAGCAGTTCTCAACCCCGGCGTGACGGTCGGCGATAACTCCGTTATCGCATCTGGGGCCGTCGTCACCACGGATGTTCCAGACGAGGTCGTCGTCCAAGGGAATCCGGCAACAGTGGTCAAAGAACTGGATTGAGAGAACTTCTCTGCGCGATATGCGCTCTGTATTCAGCATGGCCCATCAAAATCTCAATGATTTGATGGAATAGTCGCGTTAGATTCGCACTGCTACGTACCAGATGGTTCATCCTCCATGTCCATTCTACGGCGTCTGACCGACCTATCAATGGGATAGTCGTACTGCCTGTCCAATTCCATCGTGCCGAACTCATCCCACTTATGCGGCGACTGAAGCGCTCGTTTCGGTCGTAAAATTCGACATCTGCTCACACATCTACGCTTCGGAAAAACTCCCAAGGGATTGGGGAGTGAGAGGGGGGAGTTGACAGCTGTGGTCGATATGCCATCGACAGGCTGTCGTTCGAACCGCACTAAATATTAGAACTCCATCCCTATTAATTATTTCTATCTAAATAGCTTCGAAAATATTTGCCTGGCCGTTACTAATCATTTTATAGATTGGAACTGTATTTGTGTTATGTCAGTAATAGTATCAATTATTGGATGTATCGTTGTCCTTAGTATAGGATATCTATACCTGCGTTACTATTGGACAAAGGTGAAGGACTCAACAGTGAGTTATTTGACTGACCACCTGGCGATTAGAGGTGGAAGGAAGTGCGGTCAATGTCATCGCCGAATGATGGGAGTACTCAGCGCTACATACAGATGAAGCAGTTACCAGAGCGGCTATCTGAGTCTCAGAAATAGTATGCTGAATACTGACCACACCACTATTTTATTATCCCGAGTGGCTTATTCGTGAGACAGATTCTGATGGCCCAACTAGTTGAAGGCGAGACGAAGACGTTTGAGCGAACGTTCACAGTTGAAGATGTACAACAGTTTGCAGACCTCACCGGTGACGACCAACCTCGTCATACTGAGCCGGATGAGGACGGGCAGGTAATGGTACAGGGGTTATTGACTGCGACTCTGCCTACGAAGATGGGTAGCGATAATGAAGTATTGGCCAGTACGATGGAGTTTAATTTCCATCAGCCGGTCTACACTGGCGAACCGATCACCTGTCGATCAACGTATGACACAGTCGTAGAACGAGATGACCGCTACGAATTCACATCGGACGTTGTTTGTGAAAACACGGATGGCGAAACGGTGTTGACCTCGGCAGCTGAGGGAATTATTTGGAAAGACACCTAACTGCCTTAATGATCTGTTCGCATCTCTACATACCGGGAACTCCACCCCTCGATACAATGGAACGAACACAGAATGAGGGTGTGTAGGAGTCCATTTCTTACACATCGGTTCCTGAAAGTGGTCTATATCGAGTCACTCACTGCCTGATTTACCCTCGATTTACTGCTATAGCCCTGATATAGTGTCTATTCATCTACTCGTTGGAGTGAATCGACGGATCGAGAGAGTGGTTTTGCACATCGTATCGACGGGGAGTTGTGCAAAATGGCGATTGGTGTTTTCTGTGCGTGTTGACCCACGGAGTAGTGCCCAGAAGGGGTTTCCAGAGTCGGCTTTCCAAACTATTGTTTCTATTCTCTGTTCTCCGCAAGCTCGATCGCCATTAGTTCCAAACTGGGCCGATCCGTGTACTCACAGACCCACGTGGGCCCGATCGGCACGTCATTTCTATAAGCTGATTGAAAGAGACGCGATAACTCCCGTTGCAGTTCCTGCTTGCTGCTAATATCGTATGGTCGGGTCAGATAGAGTAATTAGGTAGCGATAGGCATGATTTCCCCACTTGGTCTACCATCCTCGATCACTATCTTTATATCTTAACGGGCTGTAAGTCTTTACATGGTTGAAGCAGACAAACGGATCCCCGTCACTGAGGATACGCACAAACTCTTGCACGACTTGAAGGTGCCCGGACAGACCTACGACGATCTCATGCGCGAACTCGTCCAAGAACGCAATCGACAGGAACTCGCCGAGAAATTCCGTCGAATGGACGAGATGGACACTAACGAATTCGTCCCTCTTGACGAGGCCTAAGCGCCTCTATGGCCTATGACGTGTTGTTGCATCCCCAAGTAGATGAGTTTCTAACTGCTGCCGACGAGAAGACTGAACGAATCTGTCGGCAAAACCTTGGATATCTCGCGGATAATCCTCACCCCAGTTCAGGACGTGGCGACAAAGAAAAACTTCCCGTGGATGGTCAAGTCAGATATCGGATGCACATCGGGCGGACGTGGACAGCGTTTTACGATATCTACGAGGACCGTGACGAAGTGCGTGTGCTTGAGATAACGGATATTGACGACGCGCACAAACGATACGGCGACTGAACCGTTGTTTCTCGACCGTCGGCAGTTCGTGCGACTATCTTCGATGTCGGTTCATGGCGCCTTTCGTGAGAAACGGAGTGTTACACTCAGGGCATTTCCTATTCTCTCGCTTTTAACGGTCATCTGGCTCGCCGAGTAACCACCACTTCGCCCGTCGCCATGCAGGGGCCTGCCGGCGCTGCTGGCGTTGCTGATCAAGTTCCTTCTCCCGTTCAACGTACTCAACGAGGTCCGTTCTCTCCTCTCGATCCTGGATTAGGGCACGTTTCTCGTTTCGCAGGCGTTCGTTCTCCCGTTCGAGGTCGGCAATCCGATCCTCGTATTCCTCGCGTAGTTCCTCAATCTCACCCTCGTGATCGGCCTGTAACCGCTCGTATTCGCCGCGTAACCGTTCTAGTTCGTGCCGTGATTGGATGATGTTACGAACGTACTCGGAACGTGAAACGCCGTGTTCGTTGGCCTCTCCGCTTAGTGATTCTATCGTATCCGGCTGTAACCGGAGCGTGATCGAATCCATTAGGTCCGTGACCGGAGCGTGCCTGCTTTAACCTAGGTCAGACAGGCGTCAGACGTTGGATATAGCGGGTAACGGTGTATCGCCTTGTGCAACACCCTTTACGAGAATCCGATTCGTTGCACAAGATGAGAATCGCGCGGTTACTATCGTGGACTGAAGTGGGTGAGCATGGCGAGTATGGAGCCAAGCCATGCCACCGATGTGGAATGTCGAGACACTTCTGTCGGCTGGTGATTCACCGCAAGATGGGGGTGAGGGCCGACACGTAGCGGGTCGGTTGCGATAATTAAAAACCTAAGCCTACCGGAGGTCGTGTTCGCCGTTCTCGTGACGGCGCTACTGCTTCAGCATCTGGATTCGTCCCTGAACCCATCCTTTGCCCTGTCGGGCTACGATGGCCTCGCCGGGGTCGAAGCTCCGAAGCTCGCCTTTAGCGAAGTGGTGTTCTTCCTCTTGTTTCGTTTCGCGGTTCGTTTCGATTGTCCCGCCACCGGGCACAGACGACTTCTCGACGTTCTTGGTGTACTCGTTGAACTCCGTGCCGACCGTCTCCCTCGCATAGTCCACAGACGCCTCGTCAGCGGTCCTGAGGATTACCGAGGTCGTCATGCCAGAGAGTAGTGCCTTCGACTTCTCCGTGCCGTATGTGTCCTGCAATTGGGCTACGGACTGAAGGCTCAGAATGCACTGGCACTGGTTGCCCCGTCCGACGTTAATCAGCTCGTCGAGGCGACTGATTGTGACGCCCATATGCTCGATCTCGTCTAGGAGGTAGTAGGCCGGTCGGTGCGGGTCGTCCATCCCGTGCTTGATACTCTCGTCTATCAGGAACCGGAAGATCGGGGCGATAGTCTCACTCTGCCGGGTCGGGTAATCGAGAACCAAGACCCGTCCGTCCGGGTTCTCCATGTACTCCCGAACCGAGAAGTCACCTTCCGCCGCAAAGTCGCCGGTAAAAAGGTCTTGAACGTGCTGTTGGGCGTTCGCGAACACTCCTATCGACTGCTTCGAGGCATCGGGATCAATCGCTGCAGAGGCCGCCGTTAGGTCCTCATGACCGTCGCGGGTCAGATTCTCGTGCATTTTCTCTGGGGTTGCTCGCTGCCAGTAGTTCACGAGGGTGGCGTTCGTTGGGTTGTCGATCTCCCGATCTAGGTATTTCAGGTTCGCCGCGAATAGCTGGCGAGGAGCTGTGACAAAGAAGTCGTCGCCGGCCGAGTTGTCGGTATCGGGGAAGAGTGCGCGAGCGATCTCGTCGGCGTCGGCTTCCGTTTCCATCTCTTCAAAGACGTTCCACGCTATTGCGGACCCGTTCTCGTCGGTCGAACCCCCGGATGAAAGCTTGATCATGTCCACATCCTGCGATTCGAGGAAGTCCTGGTAGTCCGTTTTGTGGTCGTATACTATCACGGGTTCGTTCGGCTCGGACTGCAGCTGATCGACGAACCACTTCAACGTCTCACTCTTCCCGCTTCCCGAAGCGCCGAGAGTTAGGAGGCTTCGACGTGGGACCGGGACAGCACTGCTTGTCCACATTGAAACGTCGTCAGCGTCGCTTTTATTGACGTTCATCGGCAGTCGGAAGGTCTCACTGTTTGCTTCGACAGACCCACCGTTTCGTCCGATCAGGGCCGCCATTCCCCGAAGGAAGGTCAACGGGGCACCCATGCAGATCATCTGCCAAATCGCTAGGACCGGAATCACGAAGATCCACAGTAGCATGGCTATGCCCGCGCCTGCAACGATAAGACCGATCAGACCAATAAGCCATCCCACTACGGCGGCTATCGGCGGCAGTAGCCTACTCTTGGCCCGTAGCCCTGCCGTGAGAGTGTACCAAAGCTCTGCGACTGATCCAGCCCCACGGAACTTTAGTACTCCAACCCAAATTGCAACTGCCGCAAAGACGGTGTAGTTACCGAGGGACCCGATTGCGTCCACTAAACTCATCGGTTGTTCCCTCCGGTACTCCCGTCTTGGGCGGCTTTTCGGCCCATTAGTACGAAACTGATAGTCGCTAGTAGGGTACAAAGCAGGATCAGGACCATAGCTCCTGTCGTCGGCCCTGCAGTCGGGATTTGAAGCGCCGTTTCGATCATATACGTTACCTCTGCCCCGTTAGCAGTGGAACACTCGGGACCCACACAGGTCAGATCAAGTGGTCCGTCCGTGGGATACTCGACGCGACGAGTTACCTCTAGCTGCAGCAGGTCGAGTAGGGTCGGGAGTGGTCGGATCATCGACCCATCCCCCGTTCAATTTCCTGTTCATTTTCCCTCTCTTGGCGCTTCCAGTGGGGGATCTGCTGTTCCTGCTCCTGTTCTTTCTCCTGCTGTTGTTCCTTCTGCTGTTCCTGATAGCGGCTATGGGCGCGCTGTCGTTCTTCTCTGATATCGTCTGGATACATCTCTAAGTCTGTTTTGTCGCTGGCTGTCATTGCTATGTGAATATCCTGTTCGTCTTCTTTGTCATCGTGAATCGCGTAGACGTAATCGGCGGTGGGACGGTCCTCTACCATCTCACTCATGTAGGCCCGAGTCGCCCGATCCATCTCTTGTTCCGAGAGTCCGTGGCGGTTATCCGGGGAGATGATGATGTGACGGTTCCGTTGCCCCTCGGATCGAGCATCGAACTGATCTAACTCCTCGTCCGACATTTCCCGACCGGCCCGATCACGGATCTGCTGCTGATCGTGACTCATGTAGTTCGTAAGGGCACCAGTACCTTCGTTATCCCGATAATCGGTCTTGTAGACGGTATCGCGGTCATCTCCATACATGGCTAACGGTCCAACAGATCATCTACGGTTTTGCCGCCCTGTGAGTCATCTCCGTTGGTGTTTTCCTCGTCTCCACCCCCGGAGTTATCGTCCGAAGATAGCTCTGCGGTGGGATCATGATCCCCAACCGGCTTCGTTAGCTTCGTAGCCGCGAGGGCAAACTCATCGTTCACCCACGGTTCGGGCGGGCTGTATTGACGCATAAGCAGGCGGAAGTTCACGATAGGGTACGTGCCTGCCGTCCGTTGGATATCGTTCAGATCCTCCGTGGCGTCTTCTACGGACTCCACAGACTCTTCGATTCGATCAATGGCCTTCGATGCCAATTCATCAAATCGTTGTTCGACGTTCAACTCGTCGGCCTTCTCTTCAAGACCTTCCTGCTGTCGCTGACGGCGGAGTAGGCGAACGCAGTAGGTGGAAAGGGTATCGCCTATCTCGTCGGCTTCGCGCTTTACTGCCTGCTTCTCGTCGGGCGTGAGATAGAACGTGACTGCTTCAGTCCGGCCCTGTGATCCATCGTTATCAGGGGCGGGCTTCTTCGAAGGGTCACGATTAGGATACTTTGTCATTATAGGTTAGTGATGTGTTCTTGAGGTGGGATCAGTGGTGATTTCTCGCACTGTTCGGCCCGCAACCCTCGGATGGCAGGTTAAAGACCTGCCACCCTTCGGGTGGGAACGCACTGCCGTACTGCGTTTCTCTACCATTTGTACCACAGTACTAACCAAATGGTCTAGTAACTAGAAGATTGTGGGCCTAATCTAACACTTTGAAGAAAGACAAATCTGGCTAACTGATGTTTCTCTCGGGACACCTACCGATCAGTTGTAATCCTATGTCTTTGGTAGCTTACCGGAACTCTCGCGGGTCGGGCAAGTAACGCCGTATTCTCACTCCCTTCGGTCGCTCCGAGACGGGAGTTCCCCTCCGGCTTGGCACAGTAGTCCACCGCAAAAGTAGCAAGATGGGTCTGTACCGCTCGAGTGATCCAGCTGTAGTCTAAAACTCGATGGGTTCGTGTAGCTATCACTACCATTGAGCAAGCGCGCAGCGAGCACGCTACGGACTACGCCGACGTCGAGACGCTAGTCTGTGATCTGCCGATCAACCATCTCATGTTCGCCGCGCATGATTCTTTCGCGCCGTACTCAGTGTCGTATCTATAGCAATGGGATACTGGTGCGAACGTGCCTACTGAAAGAGATCAACAGCTGGAACGAAACCGCACTCCACGGCTACCCGCGAGCAAATCCGTCGCTTCGTCATTCTGTCGAACATGGAACGAACGTTCAGCGCAGACCTACGCAACGCTGTACGGAAAGGTACTGACAACATCGTCACAGTCGCGCGCACCTGGTAAGGTTCTACTCCCCGATCAGATTAAGTATCTAGTGTGGTGGCATACCCAGCCGCCCTAAGCGTGGAGACATACCGGAATCACCAGCCCACAAAAGCAAGCTACGCAAGCAAGATCGATCCGATAGTAGTTAAATAGCCACATGCGATAAGGGCCCTTACTTTAGACGAAGAATATAGCCAGTACAAAAATCAGAATTGTCGCTATCGCAATCGTTCCAAGAACACGTGAAATTGAGGTATATATCGATTTATTCTTGTAAATATCACCAGTAATATACCCAAATGCATAGATTCCAAGTGCAACACAAACAACAGTGATTGTCGCGAGCCAAGCCATGATAGCTGGATTTTGCCAATTAACACCATACTGCCAATGACCCATTAAAAGCCCTACCGACACAAGTGCCAGAAGGATACCTCCAGCAATATCCTCTCGACTCTGTGGATTGAATTCAATTGGTGTCACAGTCTCTCTAGCTTATTGGGACAGGTACAACTTAGTATTAGCGGACACATCAAGAGTTCTATCTTAAGTGTATAAATACAACTGATAATTATATGAAATAAGCATTATTATTGATTAGCATTTATCTCATAACTGGGTACATAATGGACGATCAACTCCCCCGACGATCAATTATAAAAGGAGCAGGAATTGGGTTAGTATCACTGACTGCTATGGGAACGGCTCAAGCAGATACAGAGAGCAACGACAGTAGTTCTAAACAAGAGAACGATAGCGATGACATTTCCGTATCGCCGGAGTACATCAACAACGCTACAACTAGCTTTAGTCCCTCAACAATTTCTTCCGGTGATTCAAGTACGCTTCGAAGCGAATGGTATCTAAATGGTACAGACATATATCAGCTAGATATACTTGTTGAATCCGATAAAATAAGCAAACCGACAGTAATATCAAAGAATGTAGGTGGCGTGGATAAGTTCTTTGAATACCGATCAAACTCACCGGTTGGACCAGCTTACCATTTCAAGGCGAGAAGCCTCTTTACTGCTTCTGGAGGCAAACTCTATTACGTCGAAGCTGAAATCGATCCTTACGACACAGGGATCGTAACAGCAGATACAGGAACGTATTGGCCTACAGAAGACTGGGTTCCTGGAAACCTTCGAGTTGAATAATAGTTAAATTATTTAATATTGTCGAATTTCTATAGTATATAGACATATCCAGTCAGTCTAGGAACAGAAATACACCAAGACATATCAGAATTTATGATAGCCGCTAGCGGCCGTTACGAAACCATCGGCGCGCTCCAAGTAACGCCGTATTCTCAGTCGTTCCCTTCGGTCATTCCCTCCGAGACGGGGGTTCTCGCGCGCCTCGGCACAGTAGTCATACCGCCACCGCAGCGAGAGTGATCCGCACCACCCGAGTGTTCCAAGTCGGATCAAAGCGTAGCACTACAACCCCTCGGATACTAGCCGTTACTAAGCCGCGTCCAAGGCGGTTCTAATCCCATGATGAAACGCGAATATTGTACTCAGGACAGTCTGCAGACCCGTTTTCGGCACTCTAACCCCGGGGGATCGGGCAATGAGTGGGGACGCGATGTGCGACCACGCGCGAAGGCCCCGAAGCTGATTCGGATGAATGGTCCGACATGATCGACACTCTCGATGCAGCTGTAGAGGAGGCGAAACGGAAAGTCGAGAACGGCAGAGTCTACGATGCAGAAAATGAGAAGGTTCGGATCAAGTGGGTCCGGGCGCTCGCCTATGCCGTCAACGTCAAACAGTCCGTTATGAAGAATAAGGATCTGCAGGAACTCTCGGAGAAGATTGATCGTATCGAAGAACGCCAGGAACAGAGGGTAGATCAATGACTGACCTATCAAAACGGGAAATCGACAGTTGGATCGGGAAGCAGCTATCCGAAGGGGACGTTTCAGAAGTCGATCTAACCAGCGAGGAAGCCCGTGTAGTCCGCAAATGGGACATGGTCCAGCAGGGGATCAAGCCGAACGAATCGCTATCAGTGAAGGAACGGGAAACGCTTCGGGACGTGGTCGAACGGAGTTAGTCGGAGTCGCGTAGATCCTCCGAGTGATCCAACCTTGTTCAACATTCGACCGATCAAGAAAGGCGACTGTTGCACAAGGAACCGAGTGTACATCGAGAAGTAGCCGGGTTACATCAGGATAGTAGAAGAGCTATTCTACGGAAACCTCGGAGAAGACGGCTTAGGAAGACACTCTACAACCATCTACACTAAGTACAACACTACTACACTACTATTCTCTCACTACACTAGGACACTCTACGATGTACAAATGTACATTCGGATGTACAAATGTACATCCGTACCTAGTACACTCTCTACTACTACTACTACAACACAACACTACAACAACAACAGCTAGAGAGAGTAGTCTAGAAGGAGATGTACATATGTACATCTCAATGTACAAGTGTACATAGGAAGGTTCGGTGTACTTCGCGGTGGCTTCTTTGGTTAGTCAGCAGTCTCGCTGCTATACCCGATCTCGTAGTCACTACTCTCATGACCGGCCTCTTCTTCCTTCTCGTGCAGGTAGGGTCCAACAGTGCCACCACTCCCGGGGGTGAAGTCCTCCGAACAGAGTGGTCGCTTCTGATCTATCGCCCGGTCTTTGAGATCCTTCTGCACCTCTCTCGGGCCTTCGTCGTAGTGATCGAACCCATCGATGTTCTCGATCAGTTCAGGGATCAGCCGCCCTGTCTCGTCGTTCTCACGGGCGTTGAGAACGCTGTCTAACCAGTCGTTGTAGTCCTGCTTCTGTTCTTTCATCTCTTCCAGTTGAGCCGCTATGTCGTCTCTCCGTTCCCGGTCTTCTTCCTGCTTTTCCTGCTTCCGTTCGATCTCCTTCTGCCGTTGTTCGATCTTCTCGTCTAACTCTTGAAGTTCGTTCCGTAGTTCACTCTCTTCGGTCAGGAACTCCTGTTCCAAGAGGGAGTTGACGATCTCCTTGTTCGTCCGGGGGTCCGAGTCTATCTGCTTCTTCAGGCGGGAAGAGACGTTCGTACGAAGCTGATCCTCGTCATCTCTCATGCCGATCCCCCTCCGAGGAAGCCGGGGCTAGCTGCAGTAGTCTCTAGATCCGTTGCGACCGACGTAACCGCGTTAATCTCCTTTGTAAACATCTCACATAGTACGAGTCATGGAGCGTACCGTGGAATTGAAAAGGTCCGAACTCATTGTAGGAGATGAGTGGACCCGTCCGGAACACTCATGACGAGGTTAATGCGCTTGCCTCCCGTTCCTTTGGCCAGGTGGGAGGTGGCGTCGGTTCCTTTCCGTGCGTTCATTTTGATTAGATCAGATTATATCTCGTATGTACGGGCCTGCTGCCATAGTGGTTTTGACTGTATTTTGGACATACAAGCTCTGATGGTACGTTTCATAGGAAGCACCGTTAGTTCTCTTTCGTCCAAACGAGTGAGTTGCCGACCTTCCGAGAAGTGATCACTCCGGCGTCTTCGAGATCCCCGAGGCGTCCGTAGGCCGTCCGATAGTTGCAATCAACGGCTGTAGCTACGTCGCTAGTCGTCGGAAGGTCGCCGCTCTCGACCGCGTTAATGAACTCTTCATCAGTGAACTTCTCTCCGAAGCGGCCCGTCTCTTCGTCTCGTTTGTCGTTTCTCATTTTCGTGGACATACCATTTCTCTACCTATTAATCCATATGAGACGGTGGGACTTAAAGCCAATGCATACGTCTTTGACCGCGGGTTTTATTACCCTTGCAGATGTATGAATTGGTAGAGGCAGACCGGTCCCTATGGGGCATAACTCGACGGTATGAGTGAGTGCCCGCCTGCTTGGAACAGGCGGACTGGCCTGCTTCGGTCGCACACAAGCCATGAACGCATACGACACTGCAGAAAAAGAGTCTGACGGGACAGAGAAGCGAACAGAGAAGGCAGCGGTCGAATCAATGAGCATCGACCGTCACGCGGGCGACACGGGCGAGTACAACGTTTACAGTCAGTCGGGGAGCGTCTACCGAGTGGACCTGATCGGAGAGTCCTGCAGCTGCCCGGATCAGGAGTACAACACTCCTGAAGACGGTTGTAAGCATCTCCGGCGCGTCGAGATGGAGATCGGGCAGCGAGAGGTTCCCGATCTCGAGGAAGAGACGGACGTAGAGATGATGATCGATGCACGGACGGATCAGCAGGCTGCAGAGACGGATCAGGAAGTCGCCACGGACGGAGGGGCTGTAGTCGAGAAGCCTACTCAGGGCACGGACGAAGCCCGGATTACCGGCCCGTGGACGGAACCGGCTGATCAGGGTGGAGCGAATTACTGGGAGTGTTCGGGCTGTGGTCGGGAGTCGCTTTGTCGCGGCGACCTGGAGGACTCGGCTTTCCACTCCTCGGGGTGTTCGCTCCGATGAGTGACTTCGAGGCGAGCGCCGAGACTGAAGCCGTGAATATGGTCGAGGACGTGGATGCAGAGATCGACACCGTGCATGATGGTGTCGGGGACCCGTTCTTTACCGTGGTCCTGAAGTCGGGAACCCTTGATGAGTGCCGTCTCGCGGAGTGCCGAAGGTGGGGCTTCAACGTCGCAGACGTTACTGTTCGCGAGGAAGGCGTGGCTATCACCTTCCTATTTACTGGGCGTCCCATCAACTAGACAGACCACCATGAGAATCAATACAACCGATAGTTACGAGTGGCGCACGGACCTGTATGACCGAGTAGGTGAGCTCATGAATGAATCTACTCGGTCGGGCGCGGTTGATGCGTCGGCACAGTTCACCGAGGAGATGATGCATAACTTAGAGCGGGCGATGGATCATCCCGACATGACACCGGAGCTTGCCGCGCTCCTCTCGACTTCACAGGTGGAGTTAGAGTACGAGATCCGATCAGACGTGAACGTCAGCGACTGATAGCACGAGAAACAACTGTTAATGGATATCGAGTACCCGACGGCTGATGAAATCCATGAGATCCATGAACGGATTGTAGTGAATAGTGACAAGACAGAATCCGGTACTCGGTCACCTGAATCTGTTGAGTCGGCAAT
>NZ_RDQG01000056.1 GCF_003697815.1 Halalkalicoccus subterraneus
GAGTTCCGAGAACTCGTCTTGATGTGTGCCGTCCACAACATCAGGCAGACCGTGAACCAGTGAAATCAAACTACGTCTGGCGATTCACCACGGCCGATATCCCCACAAATGCAACGGTAGTTCTTCCTGTATTTGCCGTACAACGCGATGAGCGGTGGTATACGGATCCGGATACATTTAATCCAGATCGATGGCGAGGGACGTCTGCTATCGAAGCGGAAAACCCGAACTTCGCATATTGTCCATTTGGTGGTGGACCAAATGTCTGTATTGGAGAAACGTTCGCAAAAGCTGAACTCAAAACAGCGCTTGCGATGATTCTTCGTGAGTGGGAATTTCGACCAGTAACAGAAGAGTTTGAACGGGCAATTGCGATTACTGCTCAACCTCGAAAAGAGCTGCTTGTCGAGGTTATTGAGCGGTAAACAGACAAAAGGTGCTATACAGTAATCTCTTCCTCTAAGACAGAACAGACGTTTTTCTCAGAGATCTAGAAGAACTATGTGGTCCATTGAGAGTGATGTAGAGGGAACCAAACGTCTCGATTAATCGGATGTCGATCTCGTCTTTGGACTCGAGCGCAATATGCCGCGCCCATGTGCGACCGATGCCGACTACTACGTCTTAACCGATAACGTGCTCTCGGAGTACATCTGCAAGGACGATCTTGAGGAAACTGTTGAGTGGGTACAGGCGTGAGTTCGTTTCCTACTAGTCGCAGAGGCCTCCTTGCATCTACCTCTCTCTAATCAGAGTGAGCATGAATGAGGTCCCGACCCTGAGGCCGTGGTCGGGACCGGGAGGGTTGCCCCTCCCATGAAACAATTGTATAGACTACTTATTAGTTACCAGTACGATAATATATTTATTTATGCACTACTATCCCACCACTTTAGTATAGAATTATAGAGTGTTAATACGTTCTTTCTATTATACAAATGGCTCTAAATACAATAGCATATATTCTCTCCGGCGCTAGTGGTAGCTGCTCAGGCGTGACTGACCGTTTAGTCTACAGGAGGGCATGCATGCCTGAGTGCTGTGAGGAGTGCTGGAGTCAACTATGGCCTCAGTCCTGCACTTCTCTTCAGATCAGGCACATACCCTGCAGTTAGATACGATACTACTCCGTATTAAATATAGTACTCACACGATTTTAGACTCGGTTTCGAGGACGCCGACCTCGTGGCCACGCGCAGCTATATCACGAGCACACTGCCCGCCAGCGAGGCCCGCGTCGGCGTTCACAATCATACCGGCCTTCTGCCGCCCCAGTTTTCTTTCAGACCTGTGGTTATCGACCATAATCGAACATTCAGTTGTTTGATTATAAGAATCCTCTTCGACACAGTAGATTACATGTGTTTCTCGTTATCTCGAGAGTTACCACTATCAACATCCGCTGTAATCCGTTCGAACGTTTCCTGATGACCGGCAAATTCATCAGTTGTAAAATATAGTTTACCATACTGATTATTAGTTGTTGTGACGAGCCCATGATCCGTCAGAAGTCCAAGATGGTGACGAACAGTCTTATAATTCAGATCTAATTCAGTAGCGAGTTGATTAGCATTTTTGGGTTGCTCACGAAGCGACCGAAGTATACTGATTCTATTCGCTCCTCCTTGCATCCCGGCAAGGAGATAGACTAAACTCTTCTCCACAATTATTATTCTCGCGAATCAGCCATTCTGGTGATTTCCTTCTTCAGAAGTGGTGCCATCGAGAGTCGGATCTCTCCCGTGCTGAGCAAGATACTCATCATCAATATGGCGCACTGCTGGATCCCAGTCGGTCATGATACCGTATTTGACCATGAGTTCCATATTAGCGATCGCTGCCTGGAGGCGCACAGCGACAAGTGGAATGTCATTCACCGTGATTAGGAGATCTGCATTGAGAATCGCGCCCTTGTTCAGGGCCCGGTTGAGGAGGCCAGCAACACCTTCTTCGACGGATTCGTCTTTTGGTTCCATTTCTACCTATCCTCGGTGCTGGCTACAGTATTTCCCAAGGCTCCGACAAACGAATATGGGAGCCAAGGACCAGTGAACACGACTTCAACGCCATCCTCATCGTTGATCTCATCTAATTCCTGCTTTAGTCCCTGTATCTCCTGATCGGAAACGAGACAGGACACCGTGAGGACATTGCGTCCTCGCTCTTTGTCGGGCTCTTCATCGAGATCTTCTTCAGTGGCCTCAATAACGGCTGAATCAATCCGCTGGAAGTACAACTGGAACCGGTCTTTGATGTTCGCAGCTATCTCCTGTTTGCGCTGTTTATCCCGTTTCATCTCTTCGAAAAACGCTGCGCCACCAGCGTCTTCGGTTTCGGTCGGCTGTGTAGCTTCGTCAATCAACAGCTCTTCTTCACAATAGATACGTACGCCGTATTCGTCCATTCCGGCCAGCATCTCTAATCTCTCAGAAATTTGCTCGATATGGGTCACAAGAAAACGGCGGATGGCATGTTCGCTTTCGAAGATCGTATCGAAAGTCATCGGAAGAGCCGGTCCAAGTTCGGCTGCTACACGTTCGATGGTCTCGTTGTGCTGTTTGATCCACCTCTCGGCCTGCTCTCTCTCGTCAGTATCGTATGCTTCATCTGGGCACTCATGGACGACTGCCCCCACTCCGTCTTCGATGAGTACTAAGACCGGTTCCTCATCGACTCCGCTTCCGAATGAGTGCCCGTCTTCGATCTCAGTATCGATATCAGCGAAACAATAGGCATACAGACTATCACTCATTCCGATCGGCCTCCGAGGTATCGAGAGTAGACCCAGATTGAGAGTCAGTGGAGTCGATCATCGGTCCTTGCGCTCGCTCTTGTTCTGCGATCTCCTCAACCCATGCGTTGGGATTGATTGCAGTATTGAGGACGTCATCGACAGTTCGGTCGAGCTGTTTTTTGGTTTCAGAAGCCGTCTCGTCGAGGTCATGTTCGTCTTCGATCTGCCGGATGGTTTCATCCAGATCCATCAGTGACTGCCCGAGCTGTTCGGCCGCTTCATCGTCGAGAACGCCTTTTTCGACCAAATTGAGCGCTTGTTCGTCGATGACCTCCTTGAGAATCTCGACAACGGCCATAATAAGCCCCAGCAACCCCTGTTCGAGTTCTTCCTCGTCGACCTCCACCGTCATCGGGCATCGGCCTCTTGTGGTGGGCTGTCTGATCTGTACCGTCGTTTCAATCCAGCGGCGTTAGTAAACACAGTTTTCCTCACTCTACTTGTTTGTAGACTAGTCGTGATCATTATCGACTTCCAGCTCGTCGGTAACGACCTCCATTGTGTGGTCAGGCGAGGACTCAAGAGAATTAGGTTCACTCGGGGAGTCTGCTTGGTCGTCTAAGCGCTGTGCTCGAGCACTTTGCCAACCACACCAGGGACACTCGTCGGTAAGAAGGACCTCTTTTTCGACGCGCTTTCCACACTGAAGGCATGCCTCATTGCGCGCTTTCGCTTCGGCGAATGCTCGTGTTTCTTCCGTGCCAGCGGGAAATTCAAGGCCATACTCAGCTGCTGTCTCGAACGAGGCTAATGCGGCACGAATCTTGATGCCGAGCAGTTCTGTCCCAGCGACATCAATAACAACGTCAGCATTAATGACTAACCCCTTATCGAGGATTCGATCGATAGCACCTGCAAGACCATCGTCTAACTGCTGATCTCTGGTCGGTTCGACGCTCATTACTGATCTCCCTGCCGCGTCGTTTGGTGGTCCGTCCCTTCGTGCACGACCTGGTTGCGGAGCCTCATATACCAAACGAACGTTCGGTAGACAATAAGTACTCTGCTTACCGAGTTCCCTTCAAGGGATGTCAGGTTATAGACTCCTAGGTGGGGGAGATAGGTGCAGCGAAGATGTACCTCCGAAGGGTAAAGTAGTAATTAGCGTATCACTGAACGTACTCTATGGCACAGTTCGTTCCCTTCGATGGGGATCCGGTAACGACACCAGATCAGATCCTCTGGGCGACGTATAAAGCTCTCTATCAGTATGGCTATGCCGGGCTCTCGATTCAGCGGATTGCCGACTTTACCGATATTAACAAATCCTCGATATACTATCACTATGAGAACAAAGACGAACTCCTGCTTGCGTTTCTTGAACGTGTACTGGAAGATATCCAAGAAGGATTCAAGGTAGAATCCAAGATGGATCCAGTTGCTGACCTTCGACTGTTTATCGATCAGATTTTTGCGTCAACGGATGCCGATCCTCAAGAGACGACTCTTCCATTAGGAGCCTACGTCGAGATACGAGCCCAAGCCGTCTCCAATGCAGCCTATCGAGAACGAATCGTCGATATCGATGCTGCACTGAAGGAGCAATTGCAATCAATTTTGCAAGCGGGAATTGATCAAGGTGTTATGCAGGATCTGGCTGTCGAGCAAGTTAGTGAATACATCTTGACGACGATTGCAGGAGCCATAGAGCGCTACGCAACAACTGACGCGATCGCTGTGGATGCTGTCCGAGCAGAACTTAATGAATATCTTGAGCAGCGTATTATCGTCTAGGAATAATGAGTATAATGCGTTAAAATGGGATCTATTATCAACTGAGTCTACTGGGGATGCTACTGTACGTTTCTGCTTGGTATAGCATGAAGAGGACGCACAGTAGAACCGTCTTAAGAAGCGTGTAGAGTTACTGGAGGTGCCCACTCAAAACCGGCAGTACGCGCCCACCGACTTCAATCTCGATATCGTCTGCTGATTGGGATGCTCGGAGCTGGAGGAGTGAGGGACGATTTATCTCGTATCCCTGTTCGACAGTCACCTCGATCCTATCAGCATCAAAATAATCGTACTGAACGAGGTAAGCGGCAAGACATCCATTCGAGGAACCAGTCGCAGGGTCTTCCGGGACGCCCCCACAATCGGCAAACACGCGGACGTTCAGGTCGTTATTGCCGTACGTCTCAGGAGCGAACACGAGGAGGTTCACATTGCCGATCGGATCGATAAGATCACTGTAGTATCGGTCTAGTTGCGTCTCGGCTCGCTGAACGGCATCGAGAGAGGTCAACGGGACAATAACGGTTGGAAGGCCTGTCGAGACGAGTGTGATTGGATACTCGTCGATATCAGATTGATTGAGCCCAAGGATATCTGCGATTAGATTCGGTGCGAACTCTTCTTCAAAAGAGGGCTGGATCTGTTTCATCCAGTAGATCTCATCATCGCCGTCTGCTTCGACCCAAACAGGGATTTCGCCCACGCCAAGGTTGAGTGTGAGTTGATCTGGACGATCGTCTGTGAGATACTCACGAATTACGAACGCTGTACCCAGTGTTGGATGGCCAGCAAACGGGATTTCCTCGGCGGGGTCAAAGATTCGAACGTCATATTCACCGACGGTTGTGTCGGCTGATTCGATGAAAGTGGCTTCGGAGAAGTTCGTCTCGCGGGTGAACGCAAGCATCTCGTCGGTGGAAAGATTGGCAGCCTCACGAACGACTGCCAGTTGATTACCTGTGTATGTTCCCTGTGCGAATACATCGACGATATGGACCGGGTTAGTGGCCATCTCATTGATCTACGTCTTGCACGCGAATAAGGATACTATAGTGAGCAAGACAGTTATCCTCGCTTTCGTAAGGTGCTGTGTTCGAAACGCGTGAGTTCGAAGTTCCACGCCGAGGGGTGCGCGTTTCGAAGAGGAGAGACAGCGTCAGCTACACAGTACCAGAACGATAGGAAGTCCATCTCCGATTCCGAGAGATCATCAGGGAGAAATTACTCGGAGTTGTCACTAGGAGAGGAGGGCGTGCCTAGTGAGGGTAGCTCGGACTATGCCCCTGTTGGTAGGATATCACGTTCTCTGCGGGAGTGCTCGAGATCCCGATCACAACGATCGTGATAGCGGTCGGCTGCTTCCTCCTCGATAACGACGAGTTTCTTCCCACATTGTTTCGTCTGCTCGACATCGTCTTTCCCCAGCTTCTCGAGGAAATCCATGATACGGGCCACAGTCTGAGTGTGTAGCTTCGAGCCTTCAGCCGCGGTGAGAACCTTCGCGATCGTCTGGCTATCGAGTACGAGCCCAGCAGGTCCCGTCTCGGCGTAATCGTGAACATTACGTGCAACAGAAGCGAGCGCACTTCTGGTTGGCCGTGGGCTCACGATCAGTAACATGCTCTGAGAGTACACAGATGCAGGCCCTGACTGACATTCATCCGTGCGATTGTTACAGTATATTATATTGACAAAATCATTACGTCCACTTCAACTAGTTATTACTGAAAATCTATAACTCTCCTCTGCGCTATCCTAGCTCAATCATCCTCCGCTTGTGGAGCTAATTCGATTGTCTTCGTACAGGCGTCTTCAACGGCCTCACGGGTGTAGAGTAGTGGGAAGTACTCACCATTGACGAACATATCAAGTAGGTTGTCGTAGAACGGGCTTTCAGGATCACCGGACTGACCGGGCACACTCATCGCTAGTGAATTATCCCATCCGCCGACGTCGATAACCATCCGCCATGATGCACCGGAGGTCAACTGGAACTCATCGTTGTAGTTTGCGTTCCACACTGTGTACCCGCTTCCACCCATTGGCTCTGGTCCAACATTTAACGTTTCAGCAGCGTCTTCATCAACGCCGGACGACATCGCATGCTCAAAGAAGGCCTTCTTCAAATCGCCCCATGCCCACTTATCTCGATTCTCGCCAAGTAACTCCTCAACCTCATCAAGTGCGTCAGAGAGGGTTGAGAGTAACAACTCATCACGAGTAGCAACAGGATCACTGCCGAAGCGCTGCTCGGGCTCCTCAATTGCCTCAAGCAGTACGCGAATATCACCCGTTCCGATGTGGTCAAACGCCTCTTTCCCGATAAGTTCAATGGTAACTGCTTCTTGAAGGTGCTTCTCGAACCAGACTTCTGCCAAGGCTGCTTCGCCTGAATCAGCATCCAGAACAGCATCCCATGCTGTAAGCCAGTCGCGAGCTTCGACCAACCGATCCTCATTCGGGTCGGTTTCAGCAAGCGCTTCGGTAATGATCCGAATAGGAATTGAGAGAAAGTCCGTCTGCAGGTCAGTCGAATCCTGAAGCGAGTGTTTATTCTCCTCGTCAAATTCGCTAAGAACTTCTGCGATTCGCTGGTACCGATATGGTGCTACCCACTCAAAGCCAATTGGCGGATCGTCTACTGGGTAATCGTCAGGGAGATTGAAGTGGTTCGCTGTTGCGAGCCAGCCTCGGTCAGGATTGACCTCCCGCGGTAGATTGGATTGATGTTGATATCCATCCCACTCATAGCGGCCGTCCCCGGGGACTGGAAGCAACCCGTCCCAGTTAGGTCGAACGGGTGTTCTCCCACCTGGAAACCATCCGATGTTTCCGTCCGTGTCGGCAGCGACTTGGTTCTCCGGCGGCGCACCCCATCCCTGCATGCCCGCTGTGAGTTCGCCCTCCATCGCGTCTTGGAATTCGTCAATATTCTCAGCACGCATATATCCGATCCCGCCGAAGTAAGCCGTCGTTCCGGGATCTGTCCAGACAGTTCGGACCGCGAACGCGATGTTCTCGTCGTGATCCTCGTAGATCACCGGCCCATGTTGAGTGAATTTCAATTCGACTTCTTGATCATCGCCGTCTCTGATCTCGAAGGTTTCCGTTTCCACCTCCATGGACTCCCAATCATCCTCGTAGCGGTACTCGTTTGGATCATCCGGGTTCGTCTCATAGACATACAGATCTTGTTGGTCGATATAGAAGATCGTGAGTCCGAACGCTGTATTTCCATTGTGACCAATCGAAATCCCCGGAAGCCCCGGCTCGCCCGCTCCAATGACGTCGAACTCAGGGGAACTGATATGCGCGATATATCGTAGTGAGGGAACGTTATGGGCACGGTGCGGGTCGTTCGCGAGAATCGGTCGCCCTGTTTCGGTGAGTTCAGGCCCGACCACCCAGTTGTTACTTGCAGATGGTATCTCCTCTTTCTCGTCTGCCCAATCCGATTTGTCAGACGTTTCTTTGCCACTAGAACCGTCACCGTTCGTGAGGACCGAGAGATCATCGAGAACCTCAGGATTACGAATGTCGTCCTCGTCGAACGAAACACTCGTATGTGACATGGTTGCCGCCTCAAAGACATCAAGAACGTCTTCGGGGATCAGCTCAAGATCAAGTCCATCCGGGATTTCGATTTCCCAATCTTCGGGGTCAAGCCACTGGCGGACCCGTTCAACATCCTCGTCGAATTCTCGGAGCGTGATCGCTCGCTCAACTTCACTCGAAACGTTGAGCGTGATTGCATGGACGCGCATTCGAACGATGTCTTCTGGTTTCCAGCGCCGTGGTTCGTAATCGAGTGCTTGAAACTCGACCGGTAACAAATCAGGATCTTCTTTGGTTTGATCGATAAACGCGTTAACGCCGTTGGCAAACCCAGTAGCGATCGTTTCTGCATCGGGTCCATAGGCCTCCCACTCCTCATCGATATCGCCGCGATAACTGAAGAGGCGCGCACCACGATCGTGTTCGATCCATTCATCACCGAATACCTCCGATAGTTCGCCCGACGAACGCCGACGCCAAAGATCGATCTGCCAGAGGCGATCACGTGCAGCGTTGAACCCCTGTACAAACGCGATATCCTCTACATCCTCGGCATACATATGGGGAACACCCCACTGATCGACGAGGATCTCTGCGGATTCTTTTAATCCCGCGACTTCATACGAGGCTGATTCTCGTTGTTCTGGCGCTTTTTTGGTGGCAGCAGCGGCGAGCCCACTAAGTTGGATTGCGCCAAGAGCACCGGCGGTAAGTCCGCCGAATTCACGCCGTGAGAGTGGCCACGTGCCGAGTTGATCTGGTTCTTCTCCGCGATGGGATGAGTTATCATCTGCCATGTGTGGGAGAAACAACTTACGCTATCTACAAATAGATTCTTCGTATCATTTGTTCATTAAATGGTCACAATAATCATATCTATACTGTCGGAGTGTTGGAATTATTTAACAGGAAGATAACTCTTGGAGAGTCATTCTTTATTGAATCCGTCGGAGCCAAATCGCAAGCCGACTGCCGATAACTGCAAACCCTACGAGTATGAGAAACATCGTTGAGACCGGAGTATCAACGATTGTGATAGCAGTCGGCTGCCTCCTCATCAACGACAACGAGCTTCTTGCCACACCGTTTCGTGCGCTCGACGTTGTCTTCCCAACTTCTCAAGGAGATCCATGGCCCAGACCACCGCTTGCGTGTGAGACTTCGTTCCCTCTGGTGCTGTGATGGCCTTCGCGATTGTCTGACTATTACTGATGACGTCAGTATCCTCTCGGCGTCATTGAGCACGTCCCGTCAATGACGCTGACACAGTGCTAGTTAACTATGAGTGTCTGATTGTTAACGTGTTTCCGTATAAAAGACTGCGTGGGACGGCATCCCTATTGAATAGAGACGGAGATAACACTCCTCCTGTGTGTTATCGCGTACCACCCCTCGGCGATAGCACAACGAAGTGTCTAAAGGCCTCAGTCGTGGGTGAGTCCACCTGCTATCCATGGGCATTGTGGACTCACCCCTCCCATAGGAAACAAGAGCGACACTGGCCTACATGTGTCAGGGTATAAATCCGTAGTGATAATCAGATACTACTGGTGATAGCACGGTGTGGTAGTCCCTTGTGCAACAATAATCGTCCCTGAGAGGTGACCGTTGCACAAGGCGAGAGAGAACGAGTGCGATCCAGTGTTAGTTGATTCCAAATGGGCGAGGTGGGGGCCCAACTGCCCATTCATCACGATCTCATCAGGGAGTATCTGGTGGGGCAAGACATGGCGGACGGGCATGCCATCAATACCAGATTGCCGCCTCTAATGTACAATCCGGCAACTATTACCTCAACTGCATTCGCAAAAAATCCTTCGGCGCTATTTTTTGACCGTCTTCATCGAAGCATGTACCCAACGTTTGCCCTATCGGCAGATTACGGTTTCTTCGGGATCGAACGCCGGATCGAGGTGGATCTCGTCGAGAATATCCATGGCAACGAAAGTAAGAAGACACGCCGTTTAGAGAGACGTCTCGACTGAATCCTTGTCTGTCACCTCGAGTTATGCAGTTGGGTGGCGACAGTGTTGAGATAGATCCCTGCCTCGTTCGGAAAAGGACTAACTGATTCATTTCGATCTGCTGACTCAAGACTCGTTCAGCAGTCACAGTGTTGTGACGGGTGAACCAGCTGTTTTTGCTCCCTGGACTACTCCAGCTGAGAACCGGATTCCCATACTCGTAGAGAGAGAGAGAACGATAGGCAGACATCGTCATCGTCACGGCTATTGGAATCAGTATGGAATGTTCAAGCGGTACTTCGAGACGGGAAAGTACGGGAGATCTCATCATATCTTTCTCCCTAGGACCGCTGCGTCCGTGCCATCCAGGTTTCCGGGTTCTGCCTTTTCACTTGAAATGACTCCAGTCCGCCCTCCTTGTCGACTATCTCAAGTAGGTACTCTCGCACTGGTGTCGGGTCGCGGTCGCTGATAATGAAGAACCATTCACCGGACGCTACGTTCTCGAATCCTTTCTTCACGCGTTCGCGGCGCTCCTCTGGCGGTACATCACGTAGATCGATACCCCGCTCGGGCACGTCCACGTTCCAGATTTCTTTGATCCGGTTCTGCACAGCAATTCTGAGTTCCCGCGCATATTCGGTCACCCCTCCGTGTGTCGGCCGAGGTGTCTCCTGCATCTCGGACGTGAAGGGGATCTCCGCCAGCACGGGCACCTCTAGGGCCTCTATTAGATCCGAACCCTCAAATAACTCGTGAGGGTGACCACACCCCTCGCAGACGAACTCACCCATGTTCGCGACGACTCCGAGCACTGGGACGTCGTTCTCCTCGAACAACTGGAGGGAGCGGTGAGTATCGGATACTGCGGCGTGGAATGGGGTGGTGACGAAGACGACACCGTCGACGGGGACGTCCTGCAGTGTCGTCAATGCAACGTCACCGGTTCCCGGGGGCAGGTCCAGCACGACGGTGTCCGGATCCGACCAGGCAGTTTCCTCGAACAGTTCCGAGAGGGCATCATGGGCCATCGCTCCACGCCAGGCCAATGGTGCACTTGAGGACAGCAGCCCAACGCTCATCACCTCAAGGCCGTCGGCGTCGACCGGGATCGGATTGCCATCCTTGTCGGAATGGACCGGTCCGCTGATCGACAGCAGTTCTGGAACATTCGGGCCGTGAATGTCGGCGTCAAACAGACCGACATTCTGATCCTCCGTCGCGAACGCACAAGCCAGTGAGGTCGCGACAGTGGTCTTCCCGACACCACCCTTCGCGCTGGCGACGGCGATTACGCGATCCGCGGTACCGATGCCAACCGCCCGCCCCTCCATCTTCGGTCGCGGTTGGACGTGCTCGACATGGGCACGTTCAACGCTAGGCACCTCGGAGACCGCCTGCATCAACGTCATCGTTACCGACTGGGTCTCTTGAGGAGGGAAGTCACTTAGGTCGACATCGATAGTGAGGTGGCCGTCGTTCGCCCGGATGTCCTCGATCAGACCAGCCTCAAAGACAGTCATCTCAGCCTCTGGGTCACGGACCTTCCGCAACGCTGCCTCAACCTCGTCCATGTCGATCGCTGACGTATCTTCGCTCTCTTGTTCGTCTCTATCGTCGGCGTGTCGATCGTCCTGTACCATATTAGAGATCCGGTCGTCGATTAAGTCGGCTCTCGCCGGGCAGGTCCGCGCTGTCGTTCTCCAAGCCACCGGTGAACTGTCGCCGGAACTTGCCGGCGTCGATGTCCAGTGACCGCGCCGCAGTGCTCCGGACAACCTTCGGTTCGTCCTTGTTGGCGGCAATCTCCTCCAGTCGCTGTTCCGCACGCTCATCGTCGATCCCGGCCAGCAAGTGGGCGGCCCACTCTCGCATTCGCTCGCTGTCGTCGTATGAGAGGTCAAGCATCGTCTCTAGGGTGTCCTCACCACGAATCTTGAACAGGGAGATAGCTGCGTTCCGCCGGACAGCGTGGTGGTCGTCCTCGAGTAACGCTTCGAGGTATTCCTCGTATGCGGTCCGGTCGATACGATCCAGCGCCACGGTCGCCTCTGCACGGACCCAAGGGTCCTTGTCAGCGAGCATCTGTCGGGCGGCCTTACCGGCGTGTTCGCTTGTCTCTTCGCTCGCGCCGTCACCGGCAAGGTTGCCAAGCGACTCGACAGTGAATTGCCGGACGTCACTATCCTCATCCGCCAGCCCGATCTCAATAAGGGCGTCCAGAACGCCCTCTGCCGGTCGTTCCTCGCCCAGCGCAAGCGCTGCACGTCGACGTTCGACGACGTCGCTCGACGCCAGATCTTCGATCAGGTCCACCGCGGAGTGCTCGGCGACCGGCCCTAAGTCCGTCGCCTGAAGTTCCCGCGGCGTCGCCTCGCCTAATGTCACGTCCCGGCTCACCTCGATATCCTCTAACCCCTTAGGCTCCTCGCCGAATCCCGGGCTCTGTTCCGGATGGACGCGAGGGTCCGTCGGGCCGTCGGTCGCTTCCTCGGGATCTCTCACTTTAGGACCTCCTTGGTGTTCCGATCATGTGAATCCTTGCCGATGAGTCGTTCGGTCGAAACGAGTGCCAGCGTCGCACCCAGCAACACCGCCGTCGCTCGCGGCAGCGTCGCCGGGACGCCAACGAACAGTAGAAGACCGGCACCGATCGACAGACTGTGTTCACGGCGACGGAGACCGCTGACCGCTGTGGCCGTCCCGCCGCCGAGGGCGAGCGCGACCAGCAGATGAGGTACGTCGACGACGGCGAATCCTACCAACAGGCCGCTCCCGACGACGAACGGTCGTGTCACGCTCGCGTAGACGACGAAGGCAAACGCTAGGACGCCGGCGACAAGTGCGACCCAGTCGCCTTCCGCAAGGACTCCGAGAGCTGCAAGGCCCGCAAGCGCAAGGAGACCACCGAAACCACGGAAGCCAACTTCGATTAGTCCGACGTTGCTTGCGAGCGAGACGGCAACACCGGTGATTATGAGAGTTCCAACAGCAGCCCGACTCCCCTCGCGATAGGTCGCCGGTCGACCGAGGCCCCCAAACAATGCGAGGGTGCCGCCGCCGATGACGGCAGCGACTGCCGGCAGGGTCGCGCTCTCGCTGATCGTCGCCAACAGACCGAATACGCCAGCGAAGAGGAGCCCAACGCGAATATCGTCCTGTCGCGTCGCCAGTGCGATCACGACGAGTGTGACTGCGACGACAGCCGGCGTTCCATTGACCGTGAGCGAGCGAACGATCTCCGGGATGACGAGTGGTCGATAGGGTAGGTTCCGAACGACGTCGATCGTCGTCGTAGATGCAACCATCACGAGCGCGACGACACCGGCTGCAAAGACGATTTGGTCACGACTGACGGCAAGACGTGTCCAGTCCCAATCGAGGCGGGCCATCGGACGGGTATCCCCGCTCGGTCCTTCCCCCTCGCTTGCTGTCGGTCGCTCACTCGAGGATTCGTTGCTCACGTTCCTTCGACCTCCTCATTATCCTTACGGGCAGCCAGATCCTCTAGGTCGGCGCTCGTGAATCGATCCAAAAAGCCACCGAGCCGGCCATAAAGGCCGGTACCCGGTTCCGATCCAAGTGTCTCAACCAGTCCCTCAGCAAATACCCGGAGATGACGGTCGTGGAAGTCCAAACGTGCAGCCGCGACGTTGGGGTCGACGGCGGCCTCGCGACGACAGAGATATCCCATGAACTCCAGTTCGAGTCGTAGGTGGTCGTGGTTGCGACGCACCTCTTGGTCGACCTCACAGCCGAAGTACTCGTAGGCTCGCGCCAGATCGAGGTTGACGTCGTTCCAGGAGACGTTCGGCCGGTAATCGGTCTCGTATAGCGAGACTGGAGGACCTTCGTTGTGAACGGTCCCGTCTGTCTTATCGACGACCTCTGAGTAGCCGACGACGAACAGGTCATTGTACCGCGCCGAGAGATCCTCTCGATCTTCCTCAACGGTAAGGTCCGGTGGCTCGACGTCGAGGGTAGTCCGGTTGAGGAGTGCGTCGCACTCGGCAGTGATCTCGCCAGCGGACAGCACAGCGTACAGCTCCTCGTCGGCTTCGGTAAACAGCTGAGCCATCAGTGCGTAGATAGCACCGCGAGCGCCAGCATCCACATCGAGGTTCTTGACCAGATCGTTCGTCCTAGTCACGGATTCGATCCGTTCATCATCGTCGGTCGCCACGGTCACTCACCCCTCGTTCGGCGGACGCCCTCGATAGTCACCAGCGTCGTGAAAACGATCCCAAGGCCGGCAACGAGCCAGAGGATCATCTCGTAGGGCGGACCCTGCGGGCCCGGACCGAGCGCAAGGTAGTGCCATTCGCTGGTCGCTTTCGCACCAGAGCGCTCCATGTCCGATCCGTTCCAGACCGCGACGGCGGCGTCAACGTCTTGCTCCGCAGAGAAGGATGTCCGGTTATCGCCCGCTCCGTCCAGCGGTCGCGACAACACCACCTGCCAGCGACCGTCGCGGTACGTCGCATCGCTCTCTAAGTTGCGGTCATCAAGGGTTGTAGTCGTTCCTGGTCCCCCGGCCAGGAGTTCCTGACTGTCGTTCAGTCCGCTCCAGTACCAGACGTTAACCTGATTGTCAGTGCTACCCATGGCAATCGGTGGTCGCGCGCTCTCGTTGACGGGTACTTGGATTGCGACTGCATCGGCAAACTGGCGTACGTTGTCGGCGCTGGTATCTCTCGTCGGATCGTCCCAGGACAGACGAATGTACAGCCGCTCATCGGTCCGCGCGCTGGCGACGCGTACCTCGTCGATCGTACTGTTATCACCACCGGGGACAGCCGCACCGGAACTGCTGAGAGAGACGCCGGCGGACGGAGCTTGGTCCCACCTCTCGCCGTCGACCGCATCCAGCGTGGCACCGTTATCCACGTTTGTAACCGGGATTTCGTAGGCCGGCCGGGCCGACACCAGTGTTGGTACGGCAAGCGTCGTTACCACGATACTGACGGCAAGTAGTGCCGCCAGGAACATCGGTCTACGGTCCATCTGCCCTCCCCCAGCCTGGTATTGTCACCGTCGGGCACGTCGGCCGAGTACCGGATCCCATCAGTCGAACACCTCCAGACGGTACTGATCCGCAGTGTCGGTCGTCGTCAACATCTCCATGACCTCGCTTTCTTCACCGCGTTCGACTTTCGCTCGCTCTCGTTCGATCGTGTTCAGTGCCTCGTGGACGTCGGGACCGAACAGCTCTTCGAGGTAGCTCCGGGGGATACGTTCGGACTCAATTGACTCACCGCTCTCGGAGTGCTGTGGCGGTGCGAATGGCGGAATGTAATAGACGTTCGGTTCCGTGCGGTATTCGGGATGAAGGCGCACGGCGACCTCGTGCTCGTTAACGAGCTTGTGAATCGGACCCTCCTCGTCGTCAAGGTAGCCGACTAGGCGGAGTTGAGGTGGACAATCCTCCGCACAGGACGGTGGCATGACCTCACCCTCCGGCCCCTCGCCCTCGATACGCGGGTAGCAGAAGATACATTTCTCGGAGGTCTTCTTCATCGCATTGTAGTAGACTTTCCTGTAGGGACACCCCTCGACGCAGTAGCGATAACCACGGCAGCGGTCTTGGTCAACGAGGACAATGCCGTCCTCCTCTCGTTTGTACAGCGCTGAGCGCGGACAGGCCTCAACGCAGGAAGGGTGAGTGCAGTGATTGCAGATCCTGGGGAGATAGAAGTAATAGGAGTTGGGGTACTCGCCGGCACCCTCGTCCTCGTCGAAGTTCGGTCCCCAGTCGGGCTGTTCCATCGGCCGCAAGGGCTCGTCGCTGCCTTCGTACATCACCTGCTCGTGATTGAAATTCCAGGCGCGGCCGTACTCTTCTTTATTCTGTAACTCGCCGGGCGTGCGTTCCTCGCCCTCTTCGTCCCAGCCACCGCCCATCTCCTCCCAGTCCCGTGGGTAGCCCGAACCGGGCTTGGTCTCGACGTTGTTCCAGTACATGTACTCCCGGCCGCCGCCGTCGGTCCAATTGGTCTTGCAGGCGATGGTGCAAGTCTGACAGCCGATGCACTTGTTCAGATCCATCACCATCGCGACCTGGTGATCGATGCCATCGGCGAGACCGACTTCAGTGCCATTACCGGCCTGACTCATCGGCCGTCACCTCCCTTTAGGCCGCCGATTCCATCGATCAGATTGTTCGATCCATCGGTAGTCGCATTGTCGTCGCCGGTTTCGTTTTCGGTACCATCGTCTTCGCCGGTGACGGCCGGCCGTTCGGATTCCTCGTCGGCATCGGCGTCGGCGCTCTCCCCGACCCGTTCGACCTCGACGCGGACGTCACTATTGACGCCGGTCGGGCCCCAGTAGTTCGGACGGAAGGAGAGGTGTTCGCCGGTGTCTTCGGGGTACTGAACGAGCTGAGTAGGTTTCATGTACATGGACACGAGTGAGTTGAAGTTGTTGCGATCGGGGAACTGGAACCGCTCCCAAGCGAAGTACATCCGAGCCGTACCGGGTTCGCTACTGGGATAGCGCTTGGCCTGAATCTCCAGTTCGCCGACGTCGTTGTACAGTCGGACGGTGTCCCCGTCTTGGATGTCCCGTTCGTCCATGTCCTCGGGGTTGAGGTAAACGACGGGTTCGCCCCGCTGAAGCCGGAGCATTTTCGTCGAATCCCGCCAGGTCGAGTGGATTGACCACCGGCCATGAGGCGTGTTGTACCGCAGGGGGTACTCCTCGCGGTCCTGCAGCGTCGGCGACTCCTTGTGAGTCGGCAGCTGCTCGTTGAGGTCGAGAAACCAGTCGTGATCGACGTAGTACTGCTGGCGGCCGGTAAAGGTCGGCCAAGGCTGTTTATCCTGGACATACCGCTGCCAGGCGGTGAACGGTTCGCCCTCCTCTATGTCCGAGGTCCAGTGGTCACCGACCGCGAGGAAACGCTGGGGCTGCTCATCGATGTCTTCGAAGGTGATTTGCTCGTCAGAGTCCTCAGGGTTGGTCTCCTCGGAATGTTCGAGGATGAACTCACAGGCGGCGCGATCGTCGGCCAGCGCACCCTCCTCACCGGTTTCCCAGTCGCGAACGAAGTCATCGTGGACGCTCTGCAGGTCAATCTCGCGATCGTAATCGCGATCCGCTACTGGCTCGACTCCGCGATTCTGGGCGACTTCCTGTATCTTTGCGGCCAACTCACGGAAGATCTGCCAGTCGGTCTTCGATTCACCCAGCGGTTCGACTGCCGGCGTGAACGGATGGACGTAGCTGTGCATATCCGTCATCGAAAGGTCGTACTTTTCATAATGACTGGCCGTTGGCAGGACGATGTCGGAGTACAGCGCCGAGGAGTCCATCCGGAAATTGATGTCGACGATCAGATCGAGCTTCGGCCACAGCTGCTCCTCTATGGCGACGTTGCCCTTGGACTGGTTGAAGTAGTTCCCTCGCCACATAAACAGGACACTGGGATCGGGACGGGAGCCGCCCTCTCGTTCGGCGGGGTATACCGGCATCCAGCCACGGTCGATTGACTCCTGAATCAGCTCCGCCGTCCCCTCGTCGACGTTCTCGAGAATGTTACAGTGGAAGTACGTCCACAACGTCGTCGGAACGGCGCGGACGTTGCCGGTCGGATACGAGAGGTTCCGCCAGCCGTTATACGTCCAGATCTTCTCCTGCCCGACGTAGTGGTCGAAGCCGGTGCCCTGCCGGCCGAGATTACCCGTCAGCGTCACGAGTAACTGGATTGCACGGTTGCCCAGATCATTGTGGTACCAGTCGTTGACGCCCTTGCCGTGGATGATTTTCCCCCGTTCGACATTCGCGAACTCGCGAGCGACCTCCTGGTGGGTTTCGCGGCCGACGCCGGTGACCTCGTTGACGTACTCGGGCGTGTACTGGGCGAGTTCGTCCTGGAGGTTCTCCCAGACCGAACGGACCGACACTTGGCCGTCGGTCGTCGAGACCGACGTATCGACCGAGAGCTGCGGATCGAAGTTGAGTTCAATGGTCGCCGTGTCGTCGTGCTGGCCGTCCCGATCACCTAGAGATGCCGGCGCGGTCCGCAGACCACCGCCACCATCCTGCATCACAAAGACCTTCTCGGGGTCATCGACCCCTCCACCGAGACCGTCGACCTCGGCGGCCCGCAGGAACTTGCCGGTATCCTCTCGGACTAGCAACGGCATGTCGCTCTGTTCTTTCAGGTGGGCTTCGTCGTAGAGACCCTCCTCGACGATCGTCCGGGCCATGCCCAGCGCCAACGCGGGGTCGCTACCGGGTTCGGGGCTCAGCCAGTCGTCACAGTGGATCGCCGTCTGGGAGTAGTCCGTGAAGACGCCAACACGTTTCGTGTCGTTGTAGGCCGCCTCGAGGAAGTACTTCGCGTCGGGGATGCGCGTGACGTTGATGTTCGAACCCCAAGCGATGATGTAGTCAGCGTGATACCAGTCGGCACTCTCGGCGTTGTCCGTCTGGGTGCCCCATGTAATGGGCTCGCCCGGCGGCAGGTCGGAGTACCAGTCGTAAAAGGACAGCGTCACACCCCCCAGTAGGTCAAGCAGGCGGCTCCCAGAGGCAAATGAGACTGGGCTCATCGCGGGAATAGGAGTAAAGCCGTTGATACCGTCGTACTCCCCTGCCTGGACCGTGTTCACCACTTCCTCGGCAATTTCGGTCAGCGCCTCGTCCCAGGAGATCCGTTCCCACTTGCCTTCCCCGCGCTCGCCGGTGCGGCGCAAGGGGTGGAGTACGCGATGATCGGCGTTAACGTAGTCGGAGTAGCAGGCACCTTTCTGGCATCCACGTGGGTTGGGATCCGGTGCGCTCTCGTCGAACTGGGGGTAGTCGCCGGCCTGCGATTCACGCCAGACTTGGCCATTGCGAACGTAGACCTCCCACGAACAACTACCGGTGCAGTTGACGCTATGGGTCGAGCGGGCCGTCGAGTCCCAGTCCCACTGCTCACGGTAGAGGTCCTCCCAGTCGCGGTAGGGGTAGTCGCCGATCGGATCGTCAACGACCTGGAGTGTCTCCATCTCCCCTTGCTGGGCGAGACCGACGCCGGTAACCCCCAGCGCCGTACCAAGACCGATCCCTTTTAGGAAGTCTCGGCGTGTCGTGTCGGTACCACTGGTAGCCGATTCCGAGTTGTCATGGAAGTCGTTACTGTCACTCATTGTTGATCAATAAACACAGTTAGCAGTCCGGAGACGACCCCTAGCGCCGCGAAGGTGAGACCGATCGCGGTCGCGCCACCAACGTGAAGGCCGGCGCCGATCAGGACGACTCCGAGTAGTTTACTCGCTCGATCCACCCAGCGGTACCTGCGTTCGGACAGTGTTCGCTTCCGGTCCTCGTAGTGGTTACTCATGGGTGTCCTCCGATCGGTGGTCGTCCTCGTTGGTGGTCGGCTGTGTCTCGTTCGACGTGTCGACGCGACCCCGTTCACTGCCCCCATCACCAATGGCCAAACTGCCGGCCCATCCGCTATCGTCGAAGCCACCGAGGACGGCGTAGGTTGCGAGGCCGGCGAGGATGGGACCGATAATCAGCATCGCAGTCAGATACGGCCTGATTGCGGCCGTCGTCGACCCAACGAGATCGGCAACGATGACGTCCATGCCGGCAATCGAGGCCAGCATCACAAAGACGATCCCAGCGATGCCGACCGCAGTAGGGAAGGGCCGCTCTAGGGGGTTAGCTCCGAAGTGGGTCGGTTCCGACTCGTAGTCGATGAACGGCCAGACGGCGACGGCGACGAACACCAGTCCAGGCAACAGCAGCCCACCAATGAACTCGGAACTGATGTGGATCCCAAGCAGGTCAAAACTCATCCAGGACGGTGTCAGTTTCAGGAAGCCGTACCCCCACATCAGGAACCAGTCGGGCATGACCAGTGAGGGCGTACTCGCTGGGTCGTTCGGGCCGTACTCGGCGATGTTGTGGACGGGAAGGAACCCGGCCAGCAACGAGAGCACTGCCAGCGTCAGGAAGAAGACGACGGCACTGATCGCGGCCTGATTGGGTACCATCGGCAGGCCAACCACGACGCTATCGTCGTCCCGGTCGACGTGCTCGCGTCCACGCACATCTTCGTCACGTGGGGCCTCCGTATGCTTCTGGCGTATCAAAATGAAGAAATGTACGCCTAGTAAACCGGCGATTGCCAGAGGTATCACGAGGACGTGGAGGAAGAAAAGTCTGGGCACGGTTGCAGTTGAGGGGAAATCACCTCCGAAGACGATCTGACCGATAGCGTCGCCAATCAACGGTATCGACGTGGCGATGTTGTAACCGATGCCTGCGGCAGTGGTGGCGAACTCGTCGAAGGGCAACACGTAGCCAGTGTAGGCCGCTCCCATTGCAAGACCGGCGAGAGCAGTCCCAACGAGCCAATTGATCTCGCGGGGATTGCGATACGCACCCGTGAAGAACACTCGTAACATGTGCAATCCGATTGAGGCAACGAATAAGTGAGCCGCCCAGTGGTGCATTCGCCGAATAAACATGCCGAAGGGCACGTCATAGGTGATGTTGAGGACACTGACGAACGCCTCAGGAATCTCCTCGCCTTGGTACTCGGCGATGCTACCCTCGTATACGACGTCCGAGGTACTCGGCTCGAAGAAGAAGCCAAGGAAGATGCCCGTCAGTACCAGCAACGAGAAACAAAAGGCAGCAATTTCCCCGAGCAGGTACGAATCCTCTGCGGGGAAGGCCTTTCCAAGGAACGCCTGGTCCTTGCTGAGATTGAGTCGATTATCGAACCAACCATAGAGACGGTTGAGTCGTCCCATCTTACTCATCCCCTCCTGCCCCGACAGAGCCATCAAAATCCCCGACGGCGATTAGTTCCCCGCCGCCTGAAACGGTGATCGGGAGCTGTGGGAGCGGGCGTGGCGGCGGGCCACCGGTCACGCTGGCGCCTGAAAGTGGATCGAAGCGACCCGAGTGACAGGGACAGACCAGCGTATCACCATCACGGTCAGCAACCATACAGCCTGCATGCGTACAGACCTTTGAGTAGGCAGCGTAGCCGGCGGTGGTATACGCGAGTTTGGTCGCGCCACCATAGGCCTCCGTCGGGAAACGTACGAGCAGCGTCGGTGCCTGATCAATACCCGGTCGTGGCTCCGGAAAGACGGTCAGTTGTTCGCCCTCGGCCAAGCGGCCTTCCTCGATCCGTTCGCCCTCGCTATCGACGAGGGCGACACCATCGGAGAAGACGGGCCCGGTATAGGAACGCTCAAAGACCCGGGTCAGACCCGCGAGTGGTACAGCGAGGGTGCCGACGGCGGTCAGACCGCTGATGGTCGCCAGCACTTTCGCATAATCCCGTCGTTCCATCATCGCCCGGTTGTCACGCCAGAACTCCTTGTAGATGCTCGGCGCTTCAGCTGTCTCTGTCCTAGAACATGGACAGTCGTCGACAGGGGCTTCGCTGCTATCACCCGTGTTGGCCTCCGAATGCTCCCCGGAGTCTACTGTCGGATACGACCGCGAGAGGATCTTGCGTTGTGTGTGTTCCTCCATCAGTGATCCCTCCGTTCGGCCACCTCAACGTGTGGCATGAACCAAGCGTAGTAGGAAACAGTCAATCCGGTGAGTGACATGAACATGCCAAACGCATAAAGGCCAAAATACTGGGTCCGTGCCAGCGTAAGATATTCACCCATGAAAAGCGCAGCAAAGATGATCGTTAGGACGGTTAATCCGCCCATCGCGATCAGCCCCTCGATAGCGTCACTCGAAGGGTGATACGCAGTGATCCAGCGGTCCTCGGTCTCAATCCAAGGAGCCATGAAACCGCTACCGTCAGTGATAATCGTATCGGTCTCGGCGGTAGGTCTGGCGGCTTGGTCCATAAAACGGTGGAAGAACGCCGTCACTCCGACGAGACCAAAGAGTGCGACCCACACGATCACGCCCACCTGACTCGGAGAGAGCTTATTGGGTGTATCGACGATCCCATCCAGCGGTCGAAGCTCACTGACGCTGTGATCGATTTCGATCTCCTCGGACGGCGGCTCGCCCTGTAACCCAATGAACCACATTGGGATCAGGACTGCAAGGAGGATACCGACTATGACAATCGTGCGACGGTCCATGGCTTATTAGGGATCATTACCGAGCCTCGCTTCGATCACTGCTTTTGCATATCTTCAAAGGAAAGTTCAATCAGTTAAGCTTTTCCCCGAACATATTTGGTCCTTTAAGTCGAGAAAAATAAGGATGAGAGAATTGTATTCCAAATTCTTCATAACCGAAACCGACCGCCGTAGTTGTACTAGTGAATGGCTCGATTCGGAATGTTGTAAGATATATTCGTGCTTCTGACGCCCGGTACGTACCGGCGGAATAGTATGAACGCAACTATGTTAGGAGTGTTTCAGAAACTGGGGCCTTGTGCAACATAACTCGTCGAGAAGGTCTCGACGTTGCACAAGGCATTGTCTGACTGATCACACCGTGGTGTGATATGGTTCCGAAGGTAGAACCAGAGAAATCGTTTCTACTCCCTCCACTACTACTACACCAAGGGAAGGCTGCTCGGAATTGTGACTAGGAGCGGGGGGCGTGCGTGGGGTGGTTGGTTCGAACTCTGCTCCTTGTTGTTATCCCGTTGGTAGGACATCCTGCTCTCTTCGGGGGCGTGCTCAGTATCCCGGTCACAACGATCGTGATATCGGTCAGCTGCTTCCTTCTCGATAACGACGAGCTTCTTGCCACGTCATTTCGTCTGTTCGACGTCGTCCTTCCCGAGTTTTGCGAGGAAGTCCATGACATGAGCCACAGTTTAGGTGGGAGGCTTCGACCCTTCCGCGGAGTGATGCTACGTGATCGTTTGGCTATCGAGTACGAGCCCAGCAGGTGCCTTCTCGGCGTAGTCCTTCACGTCCTGTGCGATGAATCGAGCGCGTTTCTGGTTGGTGGTGAGTTCGCGATCGGAGACGTACTCGGGAAGCGTACAGATCCGTTCTAACGTGGTCTGTAGTAGGTCAATAGCCACTAATCGGTCCAGTAGTCGATTACTTTCACATTCTTGATCCCGTCGCGTTCAAATAGTTGCGACTCTCATAGAGCATCCTGTCACTTACACGTCAGAAAGGCGTTTGATCGTATTGACGACTATATTGACTCCGATCTCAAGCGACTCTTCATCGATATCGAATCGCGAGGTGTGGTGTCCGGACGGATTGCTGGCGCCGATTCCAAGATAGGTCGCCTGTCCACCGTCGGATTGAACGCGTTTGATGAGATAGGACGCATCCTCGCTAGCGCCGAAGTCCTCTCGGTCAGTTACGGTCGTGACAGCATCAGTTGATTGAGCGGCGTCAGCAACCGTTGTGACGAGCTGATCATCGGCGGTAAAGGTCGTCGTCTTCCCATACAGGCTCGTCGTATAGTCAACGCCATGCATTCCGGCAGCGTGTTCGATGATACGGTCGACAGAAGCAAGCATATAGTCATTTAGATTAGCGGTTTCACCGCGTACTTCGACGCGCATCAAAGCATGGTCAGAGATGACGTTTTGTGCGTTTGGTGAGTGAACTTGCCCAACATTGATTCGCGTTACACTGTCTCCGTGGCGCGGAATCGCATAGAGATTCTGAATAGCGGTCGCCGCCGCTTGGAGTGCATTCCATCCTTCATGTGGTGCTTTGCCGGCGTGTGCTGATGACGCGCTATAGATGTCTGGTGAGCGTTTCCCGAGCACGATCCGTAAGAGCTGTTGAGAGGCGTCCTTGCCAATGGTCGAGATCATCTTGCGCAAGTGACTGAACACCCCAGGGGACGATCCGACTAGAGCGAGGTGTTCCACCGCGAATCCAGGCCATATCGGGGATCTCGATCAATCCATCTAACCACGATCGTGTCGTGAGAGTCAGTGCAATATACTGCTCACCGTAGAACGGTTTACCCTCATGATTCGACAGAATGAGCCAGGGGCGAGCCGTTTCTGATCCTTTGAATGGGTCGGCCCCATAGACGACGTCGCCCGGCTCATAGAGAGGGGATGAGGGTGACTCAGTCACGAGGAGTCGGTATTGTTGTCTGACTGGAGGCTTGGATGTGGTTCGGCCGGTGCGTGTGCTTCCCAGTCGTCTGTTGCTTCTGCTCCGAGTTGGTCGTTGAACAATTGGGTTGCACGCTCATAGCCCGCTGAATGCTGTAATCGCTCTGTGTCGTTTGTCAGTGCCCAGTAGGCGGACTTGTGTTCGACGAGCTCTCGGGATTTCAGACGAGTCAGCGCTGTGCTTACTGTATCCGGTTCGAGATCGAGCTGTCGAGCGATCTCTGTGGCCTTGAACGCTCGATCTCGGTGAGCAGTAAGGAAGGCGAGAACTTGGTCTGGAACCGAGACGTCTCTCAGCTCGTCCTCAGTCGCCCGCTCGAACGTCTCGCGGTCGATCGACATTGCTGTTCTCTCTATTGATAGTCGTTGAATCGATATGAACGTTCGGACTGTAGGTGTCGATGGCTTCGAAAGTGTTGATGGGAATCGATTGCTAGACGGCCTTGTGCAACTTTCGATCATACGAAGAGGATTCATTGCACAAGGCAGTGTCTGACTGATTACACCGTGGTGTGATATACTTCCGAAGGCAGAACCAACAAAATCGTTTCGACCTCCGCCACTACTACTACACCAGGGTAAGGCTGCTCGGAGTTGTGACTAGGAGAGGAGGGCTTATCCGGGGTAGTTGGTTCGAACTATGCGCCTTCCTCTTGGTCCGTTGTTAGGACATCACGCTCTCTGCGGGGGGTTGCTCGATATCCCGATCACAACGATCGTGGTAGCGCATAGTCGCCTTTGACCTATGAAGGTATGATTTCTTCCTACAGCCTTCGTCTACTTGATTCCGCCCTTTTAGAACTTCTTTGAGCAGTTTGAGAAGAGATGTCTTACCTCGTTCGTTTGGGAAAGCCAGCATTATAATATATATGTTGTAAATAATTTTATGTATTCTAATAGTGATATTCTAAGTGGCTAATAAGAATACGATCTCACGGCGGCAGGTGATGAAAGCAGTAGGAGGAGGAATAGGTCTCACAGTTGGTTCGAATGCTTTTGCAACTAGAGCAAAGGCAGTAGACTCTGTTACAGTACGCCAGAACAACCGTGACTTGCGGGGTCAACAAGAACGCTGCATAATCAGCGAGGATCTCCATTCCGCGCTGAAGATACCAATAAATGGACAGATACGTGTCGGAGGACAGAATGATGAGACAAAATACGAATCCGGGTTGTATACAGTTACGGAGACCAATCTTGAATCGACTACAGTCGAGATGAGTAAAGACGGATTAGACCGGCTTGACTTTACGAACAATTCATCTGGATTTGTTGATCCGAATGCACCCCATCCAGAATATGAGACGAGAGAGATGGCGGACAAAAACGATGAATACGTCGAGATACTCGTTGATAATGAGGAGCAGTCAGACCTAGTTGCGTGTGCACCTCATGGGGGCTGGATCGAATACCGAACTGATGCGCAATCAGCATACGTTGCTACTGCATTAGACGTAACTGAATGGTCATGTGCAGGTTACAACAGTGGAGGAGGAGCGTATGACCGATGGCACATTACGTCAACAGCGATTGATAGACGGTCGTTCCCGAAGCTAGACAGTATTGGCGATCGAGAATTTACGCACGCAGTGAGTTTCCATGGGTTTTCCCGCTCAGGAGTCGTGATTGGTGGTAATGCGGACAATGATCTCAAGAAGAGAATGCGTGATGAAATAGACTCACTGACTAATGGGAAGTATGATATCACTCTTGCTGATAGTGATAGTCCTTACTCGGGTACTTCCTCCGAGAACTTCGTCAATTGGCTCACTAAAGACGGAGATGGAATCCAAATAGAACAAGGGTGGGAGGCACGGACCACCGATTGGAAAACAATTGCGACAGCAGTTGTCAAAGTATATAGAGATCGGGTCCTGTAACGACCTAGTTCAAATATAATATTGTAGTATTTTCGCCGCAAAAATATTTTTAGATGAATTTCTACGCGTGTTATTACTTACCATCTGACTAGCTGTGGTGTTATCCAACCTACATTCAGTGATAGAAACCCCGGTGACTAAGGGAACTCAAAGAGTAGGAATCCAATACGATGTTTAAGGGGAAGGGAACATGATTAGTGGCAATGGGCCAATGTATTATTTCAGACCAAGCGTACCATCTCGCAGGGCGACAACAGAATGATCGCTGCGGTTGCAATTACAATTCTTGGACTACTGCTTGGAATCGGGATTGTACAGCGAACTGGACTACGTGTAGGGGGTGTTATTGTAGTTCCACTGTTAGCTGTTTACTCGCTCTATACGATTGCAGCATTACCAGTGTTTATTCTCAGTACGTTAGTAGCGTATATTGGCGTTGGGCTAATCCGTAGTCGGACATTGATTCATGGGCGACAACTACTCCTGGCCAGTCTAGGGGTCGGAGTTACTGTCCCATTGGTTGCAACAGTCATTTTTGAGATCTGGCCGCTCTTCGATAGTCTTGCTGAAATAGCCTTTATTGGGACAATTCTTCCTGGGATTGCAGCCTATAATTTCCACAAAATCGGTACAGAAGATCGTCTCACTGATATCGCGGTCAGCTTCGGTGTTCTCGGAGGCCTGATGATCTTTGGTGCAGCCCTTGTCAATCCGACGCTCGCAACATCAGTGAGTCCTGGACTGACATCAATTCTATTCACACCCAGCTCCGATATTGCTCAGTTCAACGGGGCTGTTCGGGGTGCGGTTGCCTCAGCAACCTTCTTGCCTCGGGAGCCAACCGTTCTTTTGCTGTTAGCGGGGTTGATTGCTTCCGAGAGTGCCCATTCACGGTGGGGTGTTCGAACTGGTGGTCTGATCGCTGTTCCACTATTGGTTGTGCTGGCATTGACCAACGTGTGGACAATCCCAGTATATCTCGGTGGACTTGTGGTTGTCTATGGTGCGATCAATCTAATTCATCGACAGACACTCTTGTATGGCCGTGTGCTCCTTAGCCTCGGACTTGTTGTATCAATGCTCTACGTCAGTGTTGTTGCGGCTGTACTCAGTACTGTCACTGGATTTCTCCTGTATTTCACAGCGATTCTGGCAGGAGTGGGGGCCTACAATTATCACATGGTCGCACCGGCTGAGCGTCTCGAATCGGCTGCACTCGCAGCAGGATTGTTCAGTGCATTAATCGCGATCACTCGTGCACTTGTCGAACCGACTGAGGTTGGCGCGCTTGCAACGGTTTCCTCGATCCATATAGCGGTCCTTGGAGGGAGCGTTATCGGGGCTTGCTATGCAATGTATCGACTCGAACAACGACGCCGTCCGGTTGCACGGCACCATAGCCGAGGGGTGAACATTTGAGATGGCATCTAGAAACCTCAATCAATCCGAATCAACCACCGAACCGCTCCGACAGCGAATCGTGAATCTTATTGAAACCATTACGACGAGCTGCACTCGTGGACGCCACCACCAAAGCCGGCTTGATGAAATCGACCCGAAAATCGTTGTTTCAGGTACGAGAGGGAAATCCAGCCTCACACAGTGGCTCTACGAAATCCTCCAATCGCGTGATTACAATACGTTCGCGAAGATCACGGGCAACCGACCAGTCACGGAACATGGGGGAGAGACGTACGACATCAAACGAGGCAATCGTGTCACGTTATACGAGAACGAACGTGAACTTCGAAAGCATACCCCTGAGGACGCAATGGTCGTCGAGAATCAGGCGATCTCATCATACACGACCCGGATGGTCAATCAGTCGTTTACAGATGCTCGCGTCGTCGTTCTGAGCAACGTTCGAGAGGACCATCTTTCGACGCTTGGTAGTGACCGCTATCAGGTTGCTCGAGGACTCGTCCGTGCGATTCCAGCAGGAACGCATGTCGTAAATGCTGAACGGGATCTACATCTCCGATCGTATCTTGAAGAAGAAATCCATCGGCGTGGAGCGACCGTTTCGCATGTCACTGTCCCTGAAGAATACGAATCCATTCCGGGAATCGAATCGATTTATGCACTGAATCACGTGCTTGCGGCGATCGGTGAAGCGCCCCTCACAGAGGATTCATTGGAAGCATATCGTGATGAGATGCGTGTCGAATGGACGGACCTTCCAAACGGGAAAGTGTACAATGCTGCAGAGGTCAATGACGTGCAGTCGACCGAGATGGTCCGTCAGGCTCTCCTGGGTGAAAACGAGGCTACAGAGGAAACACCTGTTACACCGTTTCTCTACTTGCGGGGTGATAGACGTGGAAGGACGGTTTCGTTCTTGCACTATCTCAACGAGCTCTACGAGGAGAACGAGCGTGCATTCGAGACGGTGCATGTTGGTGGCGAGACGACTGAGGTATTCAAACGAAAAGCCCAGTTCCCGGTTGAGATCCACAATACCGATGTTGAGAGTGCTGGAGAAGTATTGGATGCGCTGCTTGAGACTGGATATCCCGCATTTCTGATGGGCAATACAGTCGCGGAATTCATGCGCGAGTTCGAAACTGAGATCGACCGTCGCGAGAGTATTACCCAACTCGATGTTCAGTCCCAACAGACGGTTGGAGATACGGCCACCACTATCACTGATGGTGGGTATCCTAGAGAGGAGCTTCCGGGACCTCCAGTACCATCTCCCCAAGCCGAGAACAAATCTGATCCCGACGGAGAGTGATGGTATCTACCCTCGGAAGGACCACCGTCTCGGAGACGGTCCGTGAGAGATCGGCATATATCCCCCCAATAAGGGGTTGTCTCCGGTAACAGTGAGTGGGTGCGATCTGAGAGGGATTCCGCCCCCTCACTAGCCCGTTTTACGCAGAGAGGGTGCTGTGCGATGGGGCTCTCTTGAAGACGGGATCGAATCGAGCGAGCAAACGAAACAGTCACATAACGCATATAATGGCAAAAGATACGACCAATTCAAAGCAGTCACGACGCGGATTCCTCGGGGGGTTAGTTGCAACACCCGTTTTACTGGGTGGGGCAGTCAATGCCTACGAATCCTCCGCTCGTGACGAATCAGTACAGTCAGTCAACTCTCGAGCGATCGATCGATCGGGTAGTCAGACAAGCGCGACACTTGGCTATCCGATTGATGACGAACAGTTCAATACAGAGACGTTCACATACGTCTCCGCTGATAGCGACCTGCTCGGTGAGGTCGGTCGAACGATTGGTGAACAAATCCGCCTTCGACGTACCGACGAGGACACGAAAAACGAGTACGCCGTCTATACGGTGCGTGAAGAGAAAAACGAAGGCGAGCAACTTGTTCGATCGAACGATGCCGGACGTGCCCGGCTCGACATCGCAAATACCTCGTGGGTCCAGACGGGTGATCGTCGGTTGTTCTGCCCGCGTCCACAGCAAGATGCACCGATCAACGACGAGGACGAGACGGCCATCGAAGTCGATCCGATGGTCGTCCATCCTGAGCTCGACGAGAGTGAGGCACGCGAGCAAAACGAATATATCGAATTCGGTGATCAAGCCGGTTCGAATGCGATCATCCTTGCACCACACGGTGGAGACGTTCAACCTGAGACGGATCGTCAGGCCGAACACGTCTCGAGTCTCCTTGGTGAGGGCGTCTCCCTATGGGGGACCAAGGGCTATCGAAAGGGTGGCGGTGCATTCATCCGCTGGTACGTGCCGTCCTACAACATGTCGTATACCTCGTACCCGTTCCTTGCCGAGATGGCAGAGACGGAGTACGAATACGCTGTCGCGTTCCATGGAACCTGTACCCAGAACGTCCAAATCGGTGGACAGGCACCGGAAAGCTTCCGGGTAGAAATCCGCGACGCAATAAACAGCGTTCTCGAAGAAAAGGATGCACAGCAGCGTGCAGTCCTTGGAACCGGAGAGCATCGTGTTGATGGCGATAATACGCTCGCCAACCGTCTTGCAACTCGGTGTGGCGTCTGGATTGGCCAGGACGAAACAACGCGTGCGGAACACGGTGAGGAAGTTGCTACGGCAGTTGCGGATGTCCTTGACTCGCGTGTCTGAGGACAAGATCTTCCTCCACTCGGTACTCGAACGGAGTTAGTTTCACTCCGTTTTTTATTCGCTGCTTGAATCCGGATTGCTCGTTTCTTCGGCAAGTGGCGACCAACTGATTTCCTGATTAGATTCGACCGAGGGCTGATTGGCCTTGAGGTCAGCTGTTATTTCTCCGTCCAGATAGAGGTGATCGTACTGATGGCCACCGGAAATAGAAGGGTCAGCCCACTCAATCAGTCGAATATCGTCGAGGAGGACTTCACGAACGCCGCCTTCTTCCGGTGGCTCCAAGAAGAAGAACATATCAATGAATTCGGCGTTTGTTGGCGGATCGAGATGCCAGACGAGTCGGTGCCACTCTCCAGTGCTCGAATCCGGTTCGAGTGATTCAGTTGTAAAGGAATTACCCCGGCTCTCACCATACCAGGAAACGAGAATTTCGAAGTTCGCGTTCTCGGAATACTGATAGAGTAGATTGAGTGTATACCCCTGTTCATTCTCCAGAACCGGGAGGCGGTATCGGGGAGACAAGAGTGCTCGATCCTCATTACCCTCATGACGAGTTAACCGGGCACCAGCATGGCCGTTGTGACCGGTATTTGGCGTTATTGTGGGGTCTGATTCCCGCCCATAACGCCACAGGGGACCTTCAAAACGTTGTCCGTCGATAGTTGTGTCCTCAAAATCACCCGTAAGAAGGCGATCACGACCGAGTTGAGCGTCTCCACTCGATATTGACATTTCTTCGATCCAACCCTGCTCCTGAGTATAGATTGCTTCGGTCCCCTCGAACGACCGCTGTTCCTGGTTAGTACTGGGAGTCTCGTCAGAGACGTGGGCTGGACCTGTCGTCCATAGTTGATGCTCGGATAGACCTACAGTGTCTGGAGAATGACCGGCGGTAGTTTGGAGAACGTGATCTCGCGGACGTCCGATAATACCTTTCGGGAGATAGCCCTCCAGAAGGAGGGGTTCGATCGATGTCTCGACGACACCATCTGCAGTCACGTGAGCAGTAAAGACATAGGAGTCAAGCGTTTCCCAGAGTTCTTGATCAAAGACGAAGTTACCTACGCTCCATGCGATTGTCCCATCCTCATATGGTTCGATTCCACCGGTTACGTGAGGATGGTGATTAACGACTAAATCAGCGCCAGCCTCAATTGCTTCTTCGCTTAGTGTTCGGATTCGCTCATCGGGATCGCGTACATACTCATCGCCACCGTGGATCTGGACAACGACGGCATCAGCGTTCTCCGTTGCTTGTTGAACGGCTGTTTGAAGACGATCGGTCGTTGGCTCTGCAACACCAACCGAAGCAGGAATTGTCCGTTGTTCACCGTTGTGTTCGAAACGGTGTCGACTCTTCTCACTCTGGTCAGCCGACCAATCGATGTCAACGCTCTCACCAACGATCGTTGTGCAAGAAATATAGGCGACTGTTAGTCCATTCTCTTCGATGTAGGCCGGCTCCCATGCCTCGTCACTAGAGAATCCCGCACCGGAATAGGCAATGTCGTGCTCATCAAGCGAATCGATTGTATCTTCTAATCCGATATCAAGGGCGTCAAAAACGTGGTTATTGCCGAGTGCAGTGTATTCGACACCCGCTTCAGCAAGTACTTGGGCTGCAACGGGATGACTGACGTACGAGAATGTCTTCTCAGGATGACGAAGGTCAGTAGTCGTGAGCGGTGTCTCGAGATTGATCGAGGTAATATCGCCTGCTGCCAAAAAGGGTTGGATCCCCTGCAGTATTTCACGGTGGTCTTCAAGCCGTGTTTCAGGGTTAATCTGATAGCGAGGGGAGAGTGAATCGTGGTTTGGCTCGTAGAATCGCCGCCCAAACATCACATCGCCGGCGAATTGGAGCGAGACTGCTCCTTCTCGTTCAGTCACTGTCTGGGTAACTGTCTCTCCAGGACCGACAGCCTGCATTTCAGTTAGATACTCCTCGTGCTCAATTCGGAGCCACACTGGTCGCCGAAGGTCAATCGAGAAAGATCCATCTTGATCGGTCGTCGTGTCTGCAATAGTGGTATCCCCCTCCCGAATTGCTGTAATGGTTGCGTCGGTAATCGGATCGCCGCCTTGTGTGATAACGGTACCACTTACCGGATTTGAATCCGGGAGTGACTCCTCGGAGTCAGCACCTCTATCGGTTAATCCAAGATCTGATACGCAGCCTGCTGTGCTAGCGAAAAGACCAGTCCCTAGTCCCCCCAAAACAGCCCTCCGATTAAACCCACTACCCATAGCGCTAATCTGGAGAAGGAAATTCAAGACAGTTCGCTTCTATGATCTCTTTGCTAGTGATTCTGTAGTTGAGTGTCGAATAGACCCAATCAGACGGCCTCCGTTCGTCTCATGTACTGCGTTATATTATAACTAGGATATCAAATGATAAAGGAGTGAGTTTAGTGGCTACAAACCTACGTTCTTCTTATATTTAGTAAATTCTAGTATTTCTGTTTCTTGGTAAAGCATATGTGTGGTTAGCGTAAATTCACTACCAATGAAATGGTTGCAGGAGTGGTTACCCTCTGTTTCGTTTGAAAATGTACGCGCGCGGAATTTCGAACGCTGTGTAGAGCAAGGGGCAGGAACACGGATTATCGATCGAAAATCAACTGCCACTGGACAACGGGTAACAGTCCGCCTTGCCCCGGATTCGTCGATCAATCAAGATCTCCTGCAACTCATCAACACATCGAGTGTCGAGATGACCGGTATCTCTACTGAAGAGGGCTCAACCTATCTTAAGGTTGAGATAGACTAACTATCTAATCACACCGTGGTGTGATATGGTTCCGAAAATAGAATCGACGAAACCGTTTTTCCTCCCTCTACTACTCCTATAACGGGAGGAGGCTGCTCGGAGTTGGAACTAGGACGGGACGGCTTGCCCGGGGTAGTTGTCGTCAGCTATGCGCCTTATTGTTGTCCCGTTGTCAGGACATCACGCCTCCTGCGGGGGGTTGCTCAATATCCTGGTCACAACGATCGTGATAGCGGTCGGCCGCTTCTTCGTCGACCACGACGAGCTTCTTCCCGCGACGCTTGGTTTGCTCAACGTCGTCTTTCCCCAGCTTCTCGAGGAAGTTCATGACACGGGCCACAGTTTGCGTGTGAGGCTTCGATCCTTCGGCGGCAGTGATGACCTTCGCGATCGTCTGGCTATCGAGCACGAGTCCAGCAGGCGCCTTCTCAGCGTAATCCGTCACGTCCCGTGCGATAAAGCGAGCGCGTTTCTGGTTGGTCGTGAGCTCGCGATCGGTGACGTGCTCGGGAAGCGTACAGATGCGTTCTAACGGTGTCTCGGTGGTCGTGGTCTGGGAGTCGGTCTCCTCGACGTCGACGGTAGTGGTCGCGTCGGGCGTTTCCTGGAGCGTTGTCTCTAACTCTTTGGTCTGGTCTTCGACGTCGGTGATCCGGCCGCGAACGTCCGCGAACTCCGAACCGGCAAAGCGCTTGTACTCGGTGAGCTCTGCTTCAAGCTCCTCGATCCGGTCGTCCTTGCGTTCGAGTTGGCCCTCGAGTTCTGCAACGCGATCAGTGAGCGCCTCGAGCTGTTCACAGACCGACGCAAGCGTTGACTCTTCGGTCTCGGTCGCGGGCTGGTCGGTGGCGGTACTGTCGGTACTCGTGGATGTGGGTTCAGTCATCGGAAACGTGGTGTGTCGCGGGTGAGACGATCGGGCCCGTCTCATGGCTAACAAGCGATTCGACGGCGTAGCTGCGTGGCGTCACTACACTCAAGGTATGGGGTGTTACAGGCGGGGCTCTCGATGGGCGTGCAGCGCTGGCGCTGTGCGAAAGCCCGCCCATTGCTGGTACGGGTTACTCCTGGCGCTGGTGGAGCTGGGTGCGAACGCCCGTGCGTGTGGCCGGACTCGTGGCGCGTTGGGTCTGGGTGTCCGTGTCGGTGATCGCCGGATCGCCGTCGGGGTCGGTCTGCTCGGCGGCGTCGGTCGGATCACCCGTACAGGCCCGGACGTGTTGGGGCCAGGCGCTCATCCCAACCGGCACGTTACAGTGGGGACAGGGCTTGGTGGCCTGTTCGCCCTGGCGGGCGATCTGGCAGTTCTCGCACTTGCGGGCCGTGCTCGCCTCGGCTTGGGCGAGTGGAACTGGCGTGTACTGGGCGTTCGTCTCACAATTACACAGCGGCTGGCCCTCGCCGTCGTCGATATGATAGACCGCGCTTGCGGGGTTCTGCGTGTGGGTGTCTCGAAGGAGTGCCGTCGGGGGGTCTTCGTCGTGGGTTTCGGCACTGCCCTGGCTCGGGGCGCTTGCATCGAGTGTCGTGATTTCGCCGAGTGTCTGGAACTCACTTTGGGTGCGAACGTCCAGCGTTCGGGTGAGTTGAGACTGGAGGAGGTGTTCGCTTAGTCCCAGGGTTGGGTTGGTGAGTTCCTCGGGGGTGCACTCGCGACAGTAGCAGCGTTCGATGGCGAACGTGGGGGCGTCTTCTTGTCGGGCGGCGTAGATCGTGACCTGTTCGCCTTCACGCAGGGTTCGGCTGCAGGCGGTGCACTCGGGGTTGGTTTTCGAGAGTCGCGCGCCGGCGAACAGTTGGGTACTGTCGGTGGGGATTTCGGTCAGCATCGGTCGGCCACCTCACAGTCCGCGGCGTGGAAGGCCTCGCGGTGGAGGTCCTGCTCGCGAATGGATTCTCGGTCGCAAGACTCGCAGCGCCAGTAGGTGGTGGCGTTCGCGACCGTTGGGGGTTCGCGGTGGGGACCGGTGATTCGGTTCGCTTGTTCGGAGGCGATACTGTTTTCTGGGGTAGAGTTGCTAGTGCTCATTGCTGGTTCTCCAGCACGAGAGGTCGGTGGCATCAACACCGGCCTCAGAGACCTTCTGAGGCAGCTCGTGCTCAATCAAATATACTGGCTGTAGCCACTTAACCCTTAGGTACTAAGGTTTAATATCTACTCCATATACCCTTTAGAGATGAGCCAGATAACTATTATCCGAGATCGAATGCTGAATGAAGATGATCTTGGGCCAGCAGATGAAGCGTTACTCGATATGTTAAATGAAGGACGAATTACGGCTCCGTATGCCGCTGATGAAACGGGTTATAACCTTCAGTACGTCCGTGATAGACTTGGCCGATTGGTTGAGCATGGAAACGTACGCAAGGTGTATGAGGGATTATACGAACTCACCAAAGACCCGAGGTCATAATCTACTAAGAGAATTTTCAAACGGATATGGCATACTCCGGACGGTCTAGGCATAATAAATATCTAAAAGTCCAGTATAGGATCGGTACTTGAGAAATTAAACGAGGATCTTCATAATTAACCTAATCAGTATACTCGGAATGTGTCTAGATATTCTTCAATCACTCTCTGCTCCTCGAGTGTAATATCGAACATATTATACACTATCTCATTTATCTGCTCTTCCAAATCATTAAGATCGGTTTCAGAGACGATCGTTTCATCTAATTGCCGAGCCTTTAGCAGTGTATCAACCCCATTGTCACTACGCGGAATCGGAATTGTCGTCGTTTCTCCGCTTTTAACGTTTCGCCCATTAACAGCTTCGCATACGTATGTCGCTCGGCGTTTCCTCATATCTGGATCGGCAGTGTGCATTGCCGCGTCAGCAATCACGTCTGAACGGCCAGCCTGCACCGTGAATCCACTATTGGCTTCATTGACCTCAGCGTTCACAGGATACCGGCGTGTCTGCCATTCGTATGTAATGTACTCTAACTCACCATCATACTCACCGAGGTATGCCTCAGGAAATCGCTCGATTTTACTGCTTGTATCTAACGCTGCCGTAATTGTTGAGATAAGATTCTGGATCTGGGTACGACAGTCATCATCACCCCAGGAAATTGGAAGCGGAGTCAGATAGTTTGTTGTGGATTTGTAATATCCATCTACCTTCAACGTTGTATAATGTTTGAGATAGAAATCTAACGCATTCGAGTTTAGCAGCGCGGCGAATATCTCGGTTCGATCCCTAAATTCGTCTTTGAGCTGGACACCGTATGCAGACTTGAAGTACCACGTCCCGACGTTGTCGACCATAAACGTCGCTTCTGCTGCAATTTCAGGGCAGATAAGTTTTGGATCTTCGAACCTCGTCAAATTCTGTGGGCGGCCAAACCCGTACCAATCATCCCGGTCTTTAAATCGGCCACCATCACGACCCTCTAAGATGTCTCGATGTTCCGTCAGGTATGTCCATGTTAACGGGAGATCATTCTCTAACTGTTCTTGGCTGATGATATTTGATGTGAGGCGGCCATCAGAATTGCGTTCAATAGTATATGGTACAATAGCGTGCTCCCCGGACCAGTCCCCACGCCATCGATTGATGTCGCGGCCTTGCAACCACGGGCGCAGTGTCGTCGTCTCAATTTCGTACTCCTGTTCCTCTCCTTTCGGAACAACTGTTACCGTTCCATTAGTGTCATCAGCACCAATCCGATCAGCATCAACTGGTGTGACGAGGAATACATTGTTCGCGCTAGTTTGTGTCCCAACAAATACCGAATCAGTCACATCACCTACAGTTCCATCACTCGCCACGTTCATCTTGTGAATAATATCCAGCTCTTCTGGCGGCATTAGCGACCAATACCCGTCGTCTAAGTCCCCCTGAGGATAGTCAAATACATCAATCAAATCATCTTTATATCCAGGATCATCTCGATGATTCCGGACTGCTTCAACAACTTCTGTGTCCAGATCACGGTTCGTCGGAGCTTTCGTATCAGCTTTTACTCGAACACACCGAATACTGTTGGTTTCACGTTCACTCGAATCCGATTCCTCTTCGAGGATAACGATAGCTGGATAGTTTTTCGCATCCGCAAACACACCAGAATCACGGAAATCATATACTTCTTCGATGCGGGCCTCATTGAGTAAGACACGCCGCAAACCCTCACCATAGTCTGTATTCATGAATTGGTTCGGGGTGATGAATCCCAGCTTCCCACTCCCCTCTTTCAGCCAGTCAAGCCCTCGCTCGTAGAATGGACAGTAGAGATCGTAGTTTCCCGTCGTCGATTCATAGAGCTGATCCAACATTGCCTTCTGCCCATCAGGGAGGTTCTGGATACGGACATAGGGCGGGTTCCCCACAACGTAGTCATACTCCATGTAATTCTTAACGACAAGCGCGAGGATCGTATCCTCAAACATCTTGAAAAGGCGCCCGTCGCCGTGCTCTTCCTCGAGATAACGGACCGTACTGAGGATATCATTGACGTACGGAACGAAGAACTCCTCGACACCATCGTACTCGCGTGTCGTGTAGCGGTTGATCCTCTGCGATAGCCCACCACCGTACTCCCACATGCCCTCGCTCATGTGGAATTTGACCACGTCCAGGACACCCTGTAGTGCCGCAAAATATTCCCCGAAATTCCGCACGTCGGAATTCAACCGTACCGTCTCGAAGAGTGGCATTCGTACTCGTTGAACACCGTCTTAGCCTGATAATGGACGCAATCGACTTGTCCTGAATAAAGGATCTTCTTCGACACACGTGGTTAGAGATGCGGCGGGATTGTTCTCATCTCACCGGGTAGGAATTGGAGTGCATACTTGACCGGGTGAGGGTTTAACCGGCATTGTGGGCTACTCTAAACCAGAGTTAGTACATGGAACCAGAAGATAAGTTCGGGAATGAGATCTACTCCAATATTTACGAGGAACTTTGCGAATATGGTGCTCGATTAAAACAGGTAGGGTATCAGGAGTCCCGTAACAAACCAAACCTCTTCTACTACGAGAAGACGCCTGGTATCATGTTCTTCATGGATATGCGTGGAACACAACAGGTGAAAATTTGGGAGGACACTCGACCCCTATTTTACTGGAATATCGATCTCACTATGCCGGATTGGGGCAGGCGATGTCTTCTCAAGCAAGAACGGGAGCGATTAATGAGTCATCAAGTTCCGCTACGCATCAGTTTCTACGCTGGCATGGGAAGTGGCTTCGCAGAAGCCGATAATTCGAAGGTGCCGGATCCATTTGGAGGACCCGACGGGTACTGCCGTACCTGCGGTGAGGACTTGAGTTCGAATGAGATGCTTTGTTCGGAAGACTGTGAGAGAGACCAGCACCCGAACCGATTCTGTGAATCCTGTAACGACCGGCTGGAGTGGGATCAACTCATTCGTCACCACGTCAGTTACTACCCCGAAGAGATAGTGAATGTGTGCCGGTCCTGTCACCGGAAAATCCATCTTGAGGACTCCTTCCATCCCGAGCTTACGCCACCACAGGAAGACATAGAACGCTTCTATGAGTGACTCGTTAACGGGTGCTACAGTGATTGAGCGAAATCACGGACGGTATTGATTGCATCTTCTCGGGAATCCACTGCACGGACCATTCACCACCTTACCAATCGGCTACCCCGGGTCAAGGAGGACCGAGAAACGTCTGGTTCGCTTCGACAGTCCATTTGCCATCCGGTTTCCCATGTAGTTCGATCTTGAGAGTTAGTCATCAAATGAGTGAGTTTGGATGTGGCTTATGTTTATAAGACGTCGAAACATAGAGAAGATCAAGAACCTATGGATCTGACGGCTGTTGACTTATTCAGTGGCGGCGGTGGCGCGTCACTTGGTATCCACCGTGTTGACGGGATAGAGTTGCGAGGAGCGGCGGAAATCAATGATGAGGTCTGTGATCATTACAATAAGAATCTCCCTGTGGAGGCCGCTGATATCGACCTTACCGATGAAGACGCCTTAAATCAGATCTGCGCCAAGTACGACTTGAAACCAGCAGACATTGATCTTGTCATCGGTTGCCCACCCTGCCAGAAGTACAGCAGTCTCCAAGACACAACACCGCCACTTGAAGACGGTCCGAAAAACAAACTGCTCAATGTCTACATCGACCTAATTCTCAAAATAGCCCCTAAAGTTGTCGTGTTCGAGAACGTCCCCGGGTTAATGTCTGAGAAGAACGAGCAATACCTAGAGGATCTCAAGTATCACCTTCGGAAATCCAATTATGGATTCGATCTGAAACGTCTCTGTACAGCGGATTACGGCGTACCACAAGACCGCGATCGAGTAATCGGTATTGGGATTCAGGGCGTGTCGAGTGAGGAAGTCTCACTCCCGGAACCTACACACGCCCCACCTGAGAAGGCTGATGCTGAAGGAAAGAAACCGTATCGGACAGTGGCCGATGCGATCGATGACCTCCCACCCCTAGAAGCAGGGGAAACACGCAGTGATCTGCCATTCAATGGTCACCGAGCGCGGAATCACCGAAAGAAGACAATCGAATTCATGAAGCAGATCCCTCAAAACGGAGGAAGCCGAACGGATCTGCCCGACGAAGACCAGCTAGAGTGTCATAAGAACTTGGAGAACAAAGCCAGTGCTGGGAACGTGTACGGTCGCATGGCCTGGGAAGAGCCAGGCCCAACACTTACTGGCCGGTGTACTTCCCCCAGTTCTGGTCGATTCGTCCACCCTGAACAACACCGTGGGATTAGTCCCCGAGAAGCAGCACGGATTATGACGTTCCCGGACGACTACGATCTCCCAGAATCGAACGGGACTGCAGAACGTCTAATTGGGAACGCTGTACCGCCGGACTTCATTGCGACTGTCCTGACTACCTTCCTCACAGAGCATAAGGATCTGATCAAAGAACCTCAGGCGCAGACAGCAGACTAAGTTAGGCTGGTTCCTGTCGCGTTCGTAGCTCTTCCAGAATTGCCCATTCAAGCCCCGCAGCTAGTGCTGCTCCCGGATAAGCGTACCAGAAGTCCACGCTCCCCATCTCACTGATGTGCTGCATCACGTGATCATTCGCGTCCCCGTCGTAGAATTCATCGGGATATGTCTCAACTAATTGCTGCAGCTCGTTCAGGACATCTTTTGTGTTGTGTTTGAGCAGGTACGACTCGTGCGTCAGAGACCGAACAACAGATTCGACATTTTCGTCTTGCCCTCCCGCTCGTTTCTGAGCAAGGTCAGCAAAAGCGGTGATTTTCTTTTCCATCGACTCTGCGTTCATAACGGGTTTCCATTCGTCGTCGTACAGACTGTCGACATGACTCGCGGGGGAGTATAACGCTACGGGATATTATCGAACACCGTCTAGAGAGGTACGCTGTCCGATTGTGAGAAAATCGCATCGAACACCTCGGTGACCTCGGAAACAATTTCCCCTTCAAGAATGACTCCAAACTCGAAATTCCCACGGAGGTTCAAGTCGGTCAGATTTGCGCTACCGATGTAGCATTTCTCACCATCCACCGAGATTATCTTTGCGTGAACTGCACCGGTCTGATAACCGGAATTGGATGTTTCATAGAAGTCTCGGATAGCAACATTCTCGACTTCCCCAGAATCAAGCGCCTTCACGATTGCTGTCACCGCATCTAATGCACGACTATCAGCATCTACGCCGGTAACCTCTCGTGTTAGTATTCGTGTTTCAATTCCTCGACGAGGTAATGCAGCAAGATCTTCGATAATCCACTGTTCAGGATCAAAGTATGGATTCGCTATTCGAACCGTGTCGGATGCGTCCATCAGCATTCGACGAAGCGCAATGTCGAGCCTACCCACATCAGCTGAGATATCGTCTTTGACCCCCCGAGGTAGCGTGGCTACTAACTTAACATCGGTTTCAGAGGGGGTAGACGGTTGTAACTGTTGTATTGCCAGAACAGCGACGATTTGCTGATCCAACACCCGGATAGCGTCATCAGGATTCACACTGAAGGTGTACGTACTATACCCGCCCGATGCCGTTCGGGTTTCAGTAGCTGCATGAGTGTTGGCAAGCGAAACCATCACTGCGTTAAATTCCGCCATCTTCAATGGTCGAACTGCCTCTGAGATGTCCAGTAACTGAGTGTCTAGGTCTGGCTTTGTGATTTGGACATCCTCTTGGTCAAACGCTGCAAATGCAGCCTGCAGATGCTGTAGGCGAGTAGTATCCTGAACCACTGCTGCAGCGGTGTAATCCTGGCACAACGGTGATCCATCAGAGAGGTCCGGGGTGGTCATTCAAGCACTACAGTTGGGAGATGTCGTCCGGGATACCGTTGCTAATGCCTTCATCCCAGAACCCGACGATGTCACTTTTACTTCGAACTATGCGCCGATCGAGATGATGATTGATCGCTTCGCAAGAGGTTTCTTCGATGTGGAGGCATGCGTCACAGGCTGCACCAGCGGGGTTCTCACGGCAGGTTGCGTCAATCAGGCACTGGTCAGCCAAGTCTCGGGCATCGGACACCCACGGGTGGAGGCGTGTTTTGAACAGTGTAAACATACTCCCAAGTGCGAAGTTCTCAGTGCTTGCTGCGTAGACCGCGATTGCAGGGATGACTGGGAAGATACGCTCGCTTAGGCTTGAAGTTGCGAGTCCACACTGCTCACCTGCACGGGCAAGTAGACAGTGACTGAGAGAGTGGAGTAATCGGTACACCCATCGAGTGATATCATGTTCGATCGGTGTGAATGGATTGTCTAACTCTGTGGTTGCGATGTTGTTTAGGAACCACTCTTTCAGCGCTGCTTCGTCTGACGTGTCTGGACGTTGTTCAGCCGTGATTACGTTATTCGCCTCTAACCAATTGATGATGGCTGTACGGTCAATTTCGAAGATTATTGCTTCGCTCGGTGTGCGATCTGCGAAGATCGGTGTCGTTGCCCGTTCACGTGGATGGGGGAAACTCCGCAAATCAACTTTGTTTGACTGGGAGTCTGCTCGGGTGTACCCGTACAAGATGTTCAGTAAGGGGAACTGGTCAACGATCCACGCCTGTCGAATGTGAGACGCTGTGAGCTGGGGACGATATCGCCCGCTCTGCGGGTGTCGCTCTCGGAAATCTGAGTCCTGTAGGAAGTGACTCAGTGACTTCGGGATGGGGTGGCGAGTATCTTTGAGATCGTCCATATCGCCTTCGTAGCCGTTCGTCGATCGTTGAAACGTGAACAACTGGTGGGCGATATTTGAGTAGGCCAGTGCTCGGGTTCCTTCTTCAACATCACCTTCTGTGTCTGGAGGTGTGATGTGTTCGGTTTCTGCGACCAGGGTTTCTCTTCCGTGGACATCCTGGTCCATGTCGTCGAACATTTCCTGTGCATCTTCTTCTCCCAGTCGATTGACCCACTTCTGGTACTTGTCTACCATCCCTTCTGTGGTTGCCAGATTTTCGATGGTATTGCTCTCCAGATCTGCGAGTCCCAAGTGCGCAGCCATCAGAACATGTGCCCACGATTCATCTTTAGGGATGTCTTCTGCTTGATCTCCGATGTACGGAATATCAACTTCAACCGCTTTCTCTGAGTAGAAGATACGGCTACTTGCTGTCGGAAGCGGGCCTTGCATGCCATTGCAGACGCCACAGGAACTGCTTAGCACATCAACAGTGTCACCGCACTTGTTACATTCGTATCGCCACATTGCAGGTTCACTTGCCCGCTTGTTAAGGCGGATATCATCGAACCCGTGTTGACTGCACCCGCGGTTGGGACTTGCGTCCTCTAGTCGCCCACAAGTACAGACATTGACGAATGGTAGTTGAGTGATTGATTCTCCGCACGCTCGACACTGTCCATTTGATGGGAGGTATCCCGGTTCAGTGGCGGTGTGGACTTTTCGGCAACTTTTATTTTCACAGTAGAACACCAGTGGGAACAGCCTCCCTTCGATCTTCAGGGGACGGTATAGGTCAATATCGTCTGCTGAGATGTTCTCCCATTCATCTGCTGTGGTTCGATTTCTGTATCGACCGATGCGACTCTGGATGATTTTTGCAACGCGTTCACGGTCAACATCGTCAATCTCTTCGACGCGTCCCCAAGGGTTGGTTTGCATCGTGAGCCCCAATTGACCAAAGTCAAAGACGTTGCGGGCCCCGTAACTGTTGAGTATTTGTGCCACCCCTCGTTCCATCTCGAATTCTGAGTTTCTTGACATGGTTATTTCCGGTACTCCTTCACTAACCGCGAGGTGTCGCTGTCGAGGGCGATCGTGAGTTGTTCGTCAATGTCTCGGAGATTCCGCATCGGTGTTCGAACGGAATCGTCTCGTTCCAAGACACCTAACGGGATGAAGTTATTCTCGTCCGTGTTCCGGTCGTTTGCGCGGCTGTCTGGAATCCGATTTTCTTTGTCGAGGCAGGCGTCCCAGAGGCGATCGAATTCTTCTTTGATTTGTTTCCGGTATAACTCAACACCACTTCGTGGGTCGTTGTCATTTACTGATACGACGTCTGCCTCGTCAATGCCGTATGCATCAGTAACGAATTCGAAGAGCCCGTCATAGGAGAGTTCTCCACTACGTGCAGCTTCCTCGAATCCGTCGAACATGTACACCCGCTTGGAGGTCCCGGAATCATCCTCTAACTGGAAGTCGTAGTACTGGAGCAGAGCGGCACAGAAGACACCGGGGATTGTACACTGAATAGCGAATTCTGCCCAGCGTTCCAGTGGCGTTGCTTCGACCAGCAGGTCCTGATACGCTTGGTACTGCTGGAATCGAGTGTAGTAGGAGCGGTCACGTACACGGACAGGGTTGTGAAGCATGAACACCGTCCCTGGCCACTCTCGACCGACACGCGAGTACGATTGAATGTATTCTGCTGTCTGACGTGGTAACCCGAAGAATCCGATGAAGTTGAGCCGTCCAATGTCAACACCGTGGCTGATCATGGAAGTAGCAATCAGCATATGGACGGGGTCAATTCCGTCTTCATCGTGATTCAGGAGTCTCCGCATGATTTCTCGGACATCACCGAGGTTGGTTTCTCCTGTCAGGAGCTCGCCTCGAAGTTCCGTATACGGATCGGTGTCGTCATTGAGATGCTGGTTAATCATCGTGCGGAGAACGCGCATCATCAGGTCTGTGTTGTCTTTCGAGTAGTGGTAGGAGACTTGGACCTCGTAATCATCCAAGACCGCCTGCAGAGCCTCCTCGCGTTCCTGTGGGTCTCCTGGGATGGCCGCGTCATCGATGTTGTAGGTATCGTTTACTTCTTGAATATCCTGAAACAGTTTTTCTGTGTCCGCCCGGTACTCTTGGATAATTCTGGCGTACTCTTCATGCACTTTCTCGATGGCGTAGGTCCGACTGACACTCCGTGGAATCGCGCCCACCATTTGTCGCTGGTTTCGAATCGGGTCTGCGTACGCGTAGAATGATTGACGGAGTCGCGGTCCTTTTTCTGGGAAGATGTTAGATGGCTTCTGGTAAAGAGCACGAACCTGCCGTTCAGCGCCTTCAATCGTTGCCGTCGCAGCAACGACCTTCATGTTCCAGTCTCCACCAGTGACCCGATCGTTGTACGCTTGAAGGAAGGTCTCGTAGTGACTGTCGAATGCTCCGAATTCCTCCCGTAGAAGGTGTAGTTCGTCTTGGATCAGTAATGACGGGGGATCAACTGGGTCAACTTCTTCCCAGTCTTCTTCGGAGCAATGCCCATCACCCAAAATCGCACTTTCTTGGACCACGCACTCACTTTCACCGGCGTACCCATGTTTTTCACATCGTATCTTGGCTTGCCCAAAGAGTGTCCGCATTCTTCGTTGCATCCCGATGATGCTGATCTTGTCAATCGTTGAGACGACAAATGTTGGTGAATAGCGGTAGACTTCACGGTCGGTGATATAAATCGGGAGTTCAGTCTCACTGCACTCGTCGTTGGTACACTGGTGGATGATTCGCCCTCGCTCTCTGTCACCTGTTATTTCAACGGTTTCTTTCTGACAGAAGGGGCACTCATCAACATAGAGCAAGTTTTCTTGCACTTCCTCGTCCTGCTGGGCTTCACGGAGTTTGTTTCGCCCTTCCTCTCGGAGAGCATTTGGTGTGTTTTGTTTTCCTACCAAGTACCCAATGGAGAACTCTTCACCTCCGATGTCGTATTCTCGTCGTAGGAGCTCCGCTTGTGCCAAGACGTTCGCTGCACGTTGGAGTTGCTGTAGGGAGAGGAACCGGAGTGGGAATTTTGTAAAGGCAGTCATTCCGTAGCCTTTCCCGCGAAGGCGATCGTGGAACGCGGTGAAGGTGACTACACCGAGGTACGCTTCGGTCTTTCCACCACCGGTTGGGAAGTAAATGATGTCCGCTGCGTCTAAGCTGTCGGTCATCCCTTCTGACTCGAAGTCAATATTGACATCTTCGTCTACTCCGGACGCTTGTTTGAGCATATCCGGGATAGACATGACAATGAAGACGATTTGGAACATCCGCCACCGGTCAAACCCAAGATTGGCAAATGCTTTGTTGCATAGCTTGAAGGACTTGTACGCCCGTTCATCTTTTCGGAGGCACTCGATGCCAGTCTTGAAACGTTCGTGTTCGTACTCGAACGCGGCTACTGCATCTTCGAAGTCATCTTCGGCTTCAACGGATTTCCCCTCCGTCATTTCATCTTTGATCGCACGATAGTCCTCAGCAGCCTCTTCCATCGTCGAGGAAATACGCTCAAGCCCCTCGAAGACTTCCTCACGGCCGTTCGCTCCTGCAAGGACCTCCATCGGAGCAACAATGTCCGCGGGATTTCGACTTAGGTACTTGGCTTGCTCGTATGTGGGGACGGTTTCTGTTCGGACTCCTATCGCATCGCTTGGGCCCGGATTTTTAGTATCACCGAATACGGGCTCTACTGCGCAATTCTCACCGACACCGTGAATTGTTCCATCGTACTGGTACTCGTCTTCGATTTCTTTTGATTTGAAAGCACCCAGCTCACATCCATCTAATTCGGCTTTCACGCCGACGTCGAAGAGAGTTGAACGCCAGTCCTCATACTCAGGGTCAGTCGAAGTTTCAAAGTCCTCACCGTGAGTGTTCACAAGCCGAGCCGTAACTGTGATGTACTCCTCTTCTGAATCAATTGGACTATCGTATCGGGCATTGAGTTCCAGACGAGCCTGCCAAAGCGGATCGATGGTAGTAGAAGTGTAAACCTCGTTCAGGTAATTCTGGAAGGCCTTTTGACTTTGGAGAGCTTGTACTGGTACTTGGTTAGCGGTGCCCTCCCCAACACCCTCTTTTCTCTCCCGGAAAGAGTTCTGTACACTCTTTGCCCGTTCAGTTGCGTCGGCGAGATCCAGAACTATCTTCTGGGGACTGTTCCCTTCGAGAAGGGTATGGATGTCCGACCCAGTGAGTTTGTAGGAGTCGAATTTGAACGGAATTTGTTCGTATACCCTGGTGAGTTGTTCATACCCATCAGCCTCGATTTGTTCTAATTCGACCTCTTCATCATCCTGATCAGAGTCGGGTTCGGTTTCTTCCAGCAGAACATCTGCATCCTCGTTGTCGTTAGCTTTGTTTCGTTGCTCGTCAAGTGTCGGGAACCGTCTCTGATAACCAGACGCTTTTGGTGTTACCTCGATTGTCGCGTCATCTTCGATATCAGCAGGAACGCGGAATTTTACCCCGATAGTAAACGGCGAAAGATCGTCAGAAAAATTCTGGAGAGTGTCATCTTCTGCCTGTGCTTCTCTGTATTCATACTGACTTACGAGCGCCCCAGCGAAATATTGGTTTGATGGTTGCGCTCCGTAGAGCGTTTTGGCGACCTCTCCTCGACCGGTTAGTCTGTCGATGAGTTGGTCGGTTATTGCACGGTTCACCAACTGGTGGCGGGGGTACGCAGAGTCGTCACCAGAGTCGTATGCTTCGTCGGGTGGGCGAGTGAACCGCGGGGCATCTTTTTGGGGAAAAGAACGTTCCATATTGGGATGTATCCTCCTTTGCTTCAGTCAGGTATAAAACCAATCCTCCTGGCGTTTCGTAGAGCAAGGGGTCAGAATCAAATGCGATCCTATACGGCACTTTGCCACCGGCCCACTGAATTCAAGGGAACTGTCCCAATATCCTGGATATCAGTTACGGTGTGAACCTTGACAAATGGACGTCCAGAGTCATCTGTAGGATCAAGGTCAGACAACCGGATATCTAATTCCTCATCGATAACCGGGTCACTCCCATCATCCTGCATTAGCGCCTCTTGACTCCTCTGTTTCAGCAAATCAATAAATCCACTCTTAATACGCCGAATTTTGTGGTTTGCTGTCCATACATTTTCGAATTCTTCTAAGACTTCCTCCATCTCATAAGCGCGTGCTAACGCATGCAGACTGTCTTTTGACCTTGGAAGATGGATATCTCCAGAGTACCAAGCTCGGTACGTTGACCGTCTCTTGTTCACACCCTCATCCTCTAACCGCTTAATGAACTCGTCTAGGCTGTCTCCACGCCGTTCAATTTCGGTGTGGAGTTGGTTTTTCCACAGGCGGGCGTACCCAATGAGGTCAATGTGCCCACTATCTAGTAGTAACTTCTCCACAGAGTCCCGAATCGCATCTTGATCCTCAATAGCGACTACTTGCTCTCCGGGACGTATCGAGCTTACTGGCTTCTTCACCGTTGTTCCCGCATCTGGATCGACCACCTCCAACGAATCCCCCGACTGAAGCGTAACCGCCTTCCCATCTTGGACTCGGACTTCTACGCATCCTTCGACTTGACGATTCGTTCCTGCTCGATTTCGTTGACCGTTACTTCCAGAACTTCCTGTGTCCGGATCATACACAGCACTGTCCGAGTCAAACGCTGGAATAGTTCCGTTGATGAGGTCCTCGATTGAATCATCAGATTCACGCTCTACCAATTCGTAATCATCGAACGGTGTGTCGAAACTGCTTTCGACATTTCCTGGATCAGGGATATCGATAGTAACTCCATCATACGGCCCGGAATCAGTCGGTGAAAGCGTGTCAGGGATATCAAAGGTGTCATTGTCAGGAAACATCCTAGGAGCAGAAATCGTTTCCAGTAGTTGTGACTGAAGGCCTTCGCTGGTTGGATTTGGAGTCGATTCTCGCATCTCTTGGTTGAGTAACCGGACTTGTGAGTGGAGAAGCCCCAACTCGTGCTCGTAAGCCAAGACACCGACATGTGATGCTTGGGGTGTACGGAGTAACCAACGGTGTTGGTATTTTGGTGGACCGTAGAGAAGCAAGTGGTCTGCGGGCTCGGCATTGGGAAGTGACCGGGGCGTATGAAGATGAATATGACGGCGCGCTTCCGAATGAAATCCTGCTCGTTTGATCCGTAAGTCAGCTTGGAGGGCTTGGCGGGCAGGTTCGTCCGGTAATACTATAATGAGATTCTCGTCTTCATCGACCACTTTCTGCATAGCGGTGAGGACCGCCCCTCGCTTCCATTTCTGGGAGTTCGTCTCTGTCAGTGCATCACGGAGTTCACAGAGTCCATAATGCACGTGTTCAACCGGGGTACGCCCTGCTGCAGCATCACCGCTCAACCCATCCATTATGTGCTTGACTTGGCTAATACGCCCGGACAGAGTCGTGGCTTTCCCATGCTCAGAACGGTAATTATCACTGTATTCCAAACTCGATAGCAGACGAGTGAAGCCGTTAATTGCCCGTTTTGCGACGCCTACAGCAGCGTAGAGTTGCTTCTCGTCGATGTCTTCCGCTGCATCTTCTAACTCTTCGAATGCGTCCCAGAGGTCAGCAAAGGCGTCTACAACAGGCCCATCAGTACATGCATGTATTTGGTGAGTCTGTCCGCTCGCTTTCTGTTGAATCAGCCGTCGCTCCCGTCTGGTGCAGTCTGGGATTGTCTTCTCTGATTCGTTTACGGAACCGGTAGACTTGGCGATTTCCGACTGAAGAGCGTGTGGCGTCCATGCCCAGACCGCATCGAGATCATTTTTGATGCGTTGGTAGACAGGCCCGAGGGGATCCCTGATGAAGTATACGGAGCTCGGGATCTCATTCCGGGAACGCCACTCTTGGAAGCGTTCCCAGCGATCGTCTTCGAACTTTACTGCATCATCGTAAAATACTGTACGGATATCTCCACTGATATCGTCATTTGGAATCCGAGTGCTGTAACGAGTGAATATGACACCAGGTGGGGCATCAGCACTACGGACATGTTGTGTCCGGTAACTGAGTTCCTTGTCTGCTTTTACCGTTGCAAGCGCCCATTTTGCAGTACTGTACTGCATTCCGTTCTCTAAGTTCTCATACCGATCACGAATCGAAGTGTTTGGTGAAATGATGAAGACCGGTGTGAGCGAGGACATGTCTTGGAAGAGGGCTGCCAGTGCATAGTAATCCAAAAGCCCGCTGTGGAGTGTAGGTGTAATAACACCAATGTCTTTCCCTAATTCCACGCTGGATTGAATGAGATCCGTATGGAAGGTTTCGGTTGCTGGAAGCTCGTAATTGCCGCCATCTAAGCGAAGATGGGGTAATTCGATAAGATTGAGATTCTGTAGAGGTGTATCTGACCGGCTCATGGCATCCTTGACCGGGATTGGAGGCTACCTTTTCGGGGAGTGAATTCGTAGTGGAGGCCTATCATAACCGACTGTCGTGGCACTTTGAATGGTAAGTATGTATGGACCATGTAAAAGGAATTGGGTGGTGCACGCATACCATTCGGAAGATTCGGAAATGACACCCTTCCAATTATTACCCTGGCCAGTTCTGTCGACACAAACTCATGATCACAGACGCACGGGTTCTTCAACCCGAATTCATCCCACAGGAGGTGAAACACCGGGACGCAGAGGTGAATTACCTCTCAAGCGTCCTGCAACCAATCCTTGACGGCCGAACCGCTGACCCATCTTTCCTCCACGGCCCATCCGGAGCAGGGAAAACCTGCATCGCCCAATACCTCGTGGAACAATTACGCGAAAATGTCGTCGAACTCAACCACCAGTACGTCAACTGCTGGGAAGACCACAGCCGCTTCAAAACCCTCTACCGGCTGCTTGACGGCATTAACCAAACAGTCGATATCCACCGGCAATCAACCCCGAAAGACGTTCTTCTCGAACGCTCCGTGACGCAGACGGTACCCCATATGTCGTCATCTTGGATGAAATAGACCAACTCGAAGACAAATCACTCCTATACGACCTGTACCGCATCCCGCATCTCACAATGATTCTCATCGCCAACAACGAAGAGGGCCTTTTCGATCCGATCGATGACCGGCTGAACAATCGGCTCACCGACTGTGAGCGGATCCACTTCCAATCATACCACGAAGAAGAGTTAGTTGCTATTCTCCACGATCGCGTCCGGTGGGGGCTCGCAGAAGATATCATCGACACACCACTCCTGGAGTTAGTCGCGGCAAACGCCGGGGGAGATGCCCGCGTCGCTATTGGGATCCTTCGACGAGCTGCTCGAACAGCGAAGGACGACCGTATGGACGGTATCACTGCGGACATTATTCGGAAGGTGACTCCGGAAGCCAAAACGGAAATTCGGCAGAAAACCGTGAACCGTCTCACCACCCACCAGAAAATCCTGTTCAACATAATTACAGAGAACCGGGAAATCGAGCCACAGCGACTCTATGACCTGTACTGTGACCGTTCCGAAGACCCGAAGACCAAACGCATGGTTCGGAACTACCTTTCCAAGCTCGAACACTACAATCTCATCACTGCGGAAGGTAACACGAAATCCCGGATTTACCGAGTACAACCGTGAGACCGTAGTTCGCCATACATTCAGGCATACTGGTTGGTGATGATTCGGAAACGACACACAGTTGCCTATTGTCGTAGGTGATGCCCCACGAAATGTGATGAACGACCCACCCCCAAGCAACGCTATTGACCAGGTATCGAATCGTGTGTTCAATGAATGGTATGCGGAACAGCAGTTCGAGAGAAACATCTTGGAGGGGAAGGCGTATTTCAACGGTGCGTCTCCACCGAAAGACCCGGAATACCATACGCCAAGTAAACTACTGCAGTGTCCCCGGAAGGGTCACCACAGCCGTTTCTGACGAATCTTGATGTGAGCGATGAGATTGCGCTTGATCGTCGGTGGGCAACCGAACAGATCGAGCAGTACACCGATCGTGGCGCTATCGAGAACTCTTACTCGTCGATCAAAGAGGCAGCTGCGTGGACGACGTCGCCGGAATTCGAGGTGCGTTGGTTCCACTTCGCGTTCGGTTGTGTCGTGTACAATATGTGGCTGTTAGTGGATTTCCTGGCACAGGAGCGTATTGGTGTGATCGAATCGCGGGAGAAACCGCGGATCACGCTGTCACGGTTCCTGGACTGGTTAGATGAGGAGCTGGTTACACTCCTGTGAAATCCGTTCCGGGTTAGAGCTTCTTGAGCGACAGCCTTCGGCAGTAACTCGTTTTTCGGTTGAATTTTCGTTCCTGTGCACGAGTTTTAGCTAACCGACAGTTCAATCGGTTGCTTTTCGGCGTAGATCGGCGTCCTAAAGCCTGAGAACTGGGTTTCTCGTGAACGTTTTGACCGGCATTCGCAACTCAACATAATACGCTCCGAAGAGACGCCATACTCGTAATCCACACCGTCCATGATGTAGTCGATGACTGGTTGGGGTGTGTAGAATTCGCCAAGCGCCTTGCGTGTCTCTGGGTCGAAATACTGCTGGTAGAGATCACCGAGCGGGTCGCCTTCGATACGGGAGAAATCGAACTTCAACACAGCAAAAGCAACGCGAGCAACAGCGCGACTGAACCGCTCACGTGTTGCAGGGCTCACCTTTGTCACGTCGCTGCCCTGCTGTGCAACGTCGCGAAATCGACTGAACTGATCGCGATGCTGACTGGCGGTCTGCTCGCCATAACCGTCGGTCCACCAGATGAAGATGTCGTCCTCAAACAGGCTCTCGACGAGCTGGCGACGCATCTCCTCGATCATGCCGTTCGCCGCAATCGGGTACGCGTCGAGGTCGATCGTACCACTAAACCCGCCACCGAGCTCGTTGAAATAGCGCTCAAGCCCCCGATTGGTCGGGAAGAAATCGTGATCCTCTGTCGCCTTTGCAAGCAATAAGCGCGCTAACAGTGCGTGCCCACTCTCAAGACAGAACATGAAATCACGGAGCGATTGCTTTCCATCGATGAACGGCTCCCACGAGTCGGGCGTCTCATTAGGGACGTTCGCATAGCTCGCCTCCCAAAAGTCGTACGCTCCCGCAACGAACTTCGCGTTCTGCTCGTCGCGGAGTTCCTCTAGCAGGTCCGTCATTGCAACAATGAGATCAGCAAATGGACTGTCTTCCTCTAAGCGAAAGGTATCGAAGAAGTGCTCACGACCGAGCTCACTATCGAGGCTCACTTCATTGAGTGAGCCAAGATACTCGGTAACGCTATCGGGGTCAGTAATATCCCACTCCGGTTTGCGAAGCGCTGATTGAATATTGGTCGCGTCGCTTGTCGTTACGTCTGAGAGGGTGACCGTGACTAGCGGAGTTCGATCATCCTGCCGATACAAGCGAAATTCCTCTCCATTCGTGAGGACCCCGTAGTCGGCTTGGAGCTCTGTCACGTAGTGAAACAGCTGATCCTCGTGAGGGGAGAGCGCACGACCTGCAGTTTTGAATTCGTAGACTGCTGTTACGGACTCGTTCTCGTCCAAGGTAACATAATCAGGTCGGCGCTGATCAGGTAGCGACCATTCGCTTCGGAGATCGTATCCGGCTCCTTCGTAGCCGAGTGTTGAGTAGAAGTGCTCGTTGAGAAACGCGTTTTCAACGTCTTTCTCGCTCATCTCCTCGTTAATACGTGACCCAATACCAGAGAGAACCTCAATAAAGTCCGCGTCAGCGCTCATATAGAGTGCCACTCAGAAAGGGATCAAAAAGCCAGTGGAAGGATGAGATCAGTCAATTGTGGTTTGTATGGTATCTCACTGTGTAGTTCAGCTGGCTTTTTTGTATTCTCTAGTATGATGAGTAGGTCGATAAAAGGTAATAATAGAGGTATCCTCATTTGGATTTCATTTTTACAACAAAAGATTATTCAGTATGTGTGATAGAGTATCTCACATGGGGGCATCATACACAGTAGTATGTGTAGACGTGAATCAGTCATCTAGCTACGACGATTGTCGCTGTATCGAGTATATTGGATTCGAAGGAAAAACCACAGACGTAGTGAGGAAAACACCAGCGGAAGCCTATGAGATGATTGACGATCCAGGCGATACCGCTACCATCGAAGGAACGAGTACTGAGCTAGAGCAAGCAACAAGGGGAGGTACCAGATATGTTCGAACTCAGAGTAACGATACAATGAGTGATAATTTACTCCAGCAGGATAGTTGTTAGACCTGTCTGTATGTGTATTATTGGATAGGGAACAGATATGTCACTAGATCATGGAAACAGATATCAGACTCGGTTACCAGTGAAAATCTAATCAGTGCTATCTGAATCGGAAGGCATCAAGTAATCGTCCTCTACGCGACCTACGCTGCAGTTCAACGTCACTTGCACTGTTTTTGAAAGACACAGTGTATTCGATTGGCTGGACGTTGTCAGCCTGAAGCCGCAAAAAGGCTTCTTCAATATGTTCTTCATCCAAGTACTGCGTCGAGATTTGTCGGCTCATCTCTACTCGATCGGGTGCTGCGATAGGATCATCTGCTTCATCAAAATAGAGATCTCTCTCCTTCAAGAGATCAGTAGGACCATCAGTAGAGGCTTGAATTAGTTTGTATCGGGTCTTGTCTGCTAAACCAGACAAGCTAGGGAAATGGAAATCAACGTGGACCTTATCGGGAGAACCAATACAAACATGATGAGTTCGCTCTGATAGGATATCCGCTCTGATATCCAAATTCTCTAAGCGATGTTCGGTATCTCGATATTGATCAACCCAGCCAAGTGGCGTCAGCATTCGAAAGAGATGTTCTTCGCCTGCGTCTACTTTGGTCCCATAAAACCACAATTCGACAGTGCAATTATAGGCTGGTCTTCTCCCTACGTTCTTGACCGGAATATCAAACCGATTGGTCTCAATTGATATCGGCTTCTTTTCTACTGCTGAATTAGGGATTCGTAACTTGGGTCGCGTCACCCTCGCCCACAAAACGTGTGCAGCAAACGGGCCCCATATAGCTAAGAGAACTACTGCAACTGCCTCAGAGAATATGGACGAAGTAACGGTGTCAAATATTCGGCTCATCAATTCAGATAGGTGAAGTTGGTAGATAGACCATTCTGCTCCGCTCGCAATTTAGGTTTTGGGATGTATTCGCTATCAATAGCTGTGTAATTGCTGGTAGTAGTGAAAGAGTCGATAAAGATCTACCACTGATCGAACTCATGTATTTCTGAAGATATTTTATATTCCATCGAATCATTGTATCGCCTTCCATGTTCTAATGCTGCTCGCATTCCGCCGTAAGATTCTAGTGACGCTAAATAATCAAATATTGGTTCCCGATATTCATCATCTAGTCCCTTATAAACAAGAGAAGCTTTTATTCTAATATACTCAATATTTTCGAAATCATCGTCACGGCTTTTCATGAATTCTAGGGCTCTCTGCTTCGTTTGTGCTTTTTCCTCATTATGCCAGACCATCATCAATGGCTCGCCGATATAGATGACCCCCTGCTCAGTAGCCTCAATGTTTTCACCCCATTCAGAAAACCACTGCTCATCAGCTGATTTCCTTCTAATAGATATTGTATTTCTCCCAGATGATAGCGGAACATCACGTGGAAACCCTGTGATAAACTCAACTTTCAAGTCCATTCCGGGAGTTCGGCCGAGATTAGAGACTTTCAACTCGAGTGCAGAAGTACTATACCGACTGTTATCGGGTTCTGCGGGTCGATATCCCTCCACCTGAAGAAGTGGCCGTTCAGTGCGTTTGGATAGCTCCTGTTGTGAGTGCATCAACTCTGCTTGCTGTTGTTGTATTTTAGAAACCTCTTCCTGCAAATTGGTCTGTCTTACTGTTTCGGACGCTTGAGTTTTTTGTGCAGATGCCATTCTAAGGTAAATGAAAATTAGGGCTCCAATGAGTACTACATTCAATAAAATATCAAATGCTGATAGGAAGAGGGGGCTGAATAAAATATCTGGATTAATATAGAGTAGCGCGCTAAACACTGATAGTGTAATTAGGATTGAAAGCAATAAATCGGACAATAAATCGTCTCTTGTCATCGGATTAAGATCGGTATTTAATTGCCTGCAGATCAATTGTCTTGTCAGCTCGTCCTGGCTTCGATTCAATAGCAAATGAGCCCACATCAACAGAGGAAATCATATCAATCAGATTCGAGCGCAGGACCAAAATACTGAGTGACTGCAATAGCCCATTCGAAGAGCTCCTGAAAGATGAATATGGACCACGACGAGGTCAAACAATGGAGTGAGCAGTACGACGCAAACTACGACCCGGATCTCAAAGAGATCGAGGAGACTCTTACCACAGCCCTCGGAGAACAGCACTACATAACACAGGAACAGCTTGAGAAGGTGATGCAGTGGAAGCTAAACGCCCAACGCGGACGACGAGATCGATACATTGAATGGATGTCCGAGGTTCCTGCAGCGTTCGTCCAACGAATAAGCCAAGCAGCGTTCCTCGTCAACGATCCGAAGCTCCAGCTGGAAACCCTCACGTCAATCCCTGGGATCGGGCCTGCGACCGCAACAGTCGTTCTCGCGTTTCACGATCCGATGAACTACGCAATCGGTGATCGATATATCGTTGCAGCCCTCTTTGGTGAGGATCGAGCACTACGGTTCTCTGACTACCCGCGACTCCTCACTGAACTCCATGACCGGAATCCGGGTGAGTTCGATCTCCGAACTGTCGAGAAGGCGTATTACCAGCAGTATCGAGAGACGCACGATGTCGGTCGCTGGTGAGGAGCGTATCCGTTGGCTAGAACCAACAGCGGGTAATCGCTCTTCAAAGAGAGTCTGCCTTGTGCAACACCTCGCATCCAAGGACGTTTTGTTGCACAAGGCCAGCCACGTCAAGAGATGGTAAGTCCTTGTACACAATCACAGAAGTAAAATCAGTACTCTGTTGAAATTTGCAGACTGTGATAAGAATAGCGTGCTGCATAGAGAGACTGAATACAGAATATCTCCTTGGTTCAACCCACAGGCCGAAAACAGCTGTTCGGTTCGGTTATGAACTAATTACGCAAAGTCACTATCAAGAACCTCTGCAAGAGTTTCTTCATAGAGTTCATCAATCCGTCCAATCAAAGAGTGGTTCGACACGATGTGGTCGTCGACAGCAGTGGCTAATGCAGCAATATAGCCAGTGAACAGGCTGTCATGTTCGTCAACATCGATCTCGTAGGTGCCCTCGACGACGTTCGATTTTCGACTACGCCGTTCAGATCTCTCTGGGAGGGCAGCAGCAATTCCATCATCCGAATTGAATCGTTCCGCGAATCGCGGATAGAATTCGTCATTGCCGGAGGGTGCATTTCGGAGGTAGAACGTTAACTCGTGATCGCCAAGCACAGTCTCTCGGTCGAACTCCGGGCGGTGAAGAAATCCGATACGTGCGTTGGGCTTCTCGTTTCGGTAGACCGGTTCACCACGGTCTAGGTGGGTCCACCACTCCGTTGGGAACAGCCATGACCACTTGCCGTTAGCTTGGCGACACAGCCAGTAACGGCGGCGACCCTCTCCGTCTGGAAGTTGAAACATTACATCCTCATCAGGTGCCGGCGGGACACCCTCAGGGGCCTCAACGATTTGAGCATCATTAAGGGTAGTAGCGAGCCGGCGCCCCCAGTTACCAATGAGATTATTCCACTCGTTCTGGAACGCACCCTGGGCTTCGTTGATTTCGTCGTAGTAGTCAACGTACAGGCCAGCCTTTTCAGTCTCATTTCGTTCGTGATCAGTCATCGTGAGTTCAGTTTCGATTGTGTCAATGAAGTCGTCCAGTTGCCCGGTTGTACGCGCTGGATAGCTGCCATAATCCGATTCTTGAACGACTCGGAGTTGTGCGGCGATCCACGACCATCCTATAGCGATAAAGACGGGTGACTTGGGTAGCGACCGATCAGGTGTAACATAGAGGTAGTGCCGACAATCCTCCGGGACAGCAGTGGGATCAAGGTCAATGTTCTTGAACGTCTCGGCAGTGGCGTACTTCGGTGTTTGTCCGTCACCCTCTGTGGAGTCGATCTTCAACTCACAGAGGACGAACCACTCTTCTTTACACCAGACCAGAAGGTCGAGCCGACCATTTGGAATCGGGACTTCGGTCGCCACATTGATGTCTTCGAGGTCAAATCGTGAGAATTCGAAGTTGATATCGTCTCGGTTACTCAGGCCCTGTAGGAACTGCTCTACCGCGGCATAGTCAAGCCCGTGGGGTTCCTTCGGCGAGAGGAAATAGGCAAGGAAACGCTGCCAATCGCCTTCTTGTCGACTCAGTCCAAGGAGCTGCAGCGTCGTCGGAGGCGGTTCTTCTGTCTCTGGAAGTCGCTCTAGTTGACGATGTAGTTCGTCAAAACGCCGGGTAAGGGTGTTCTGAGTCACGAGTGTAGTTCATTCTATCGCCCAATCAAGCTATTGCTACTCCAGATATGCTCTTGAGTGGATGCTCCGTGAGAGACGCGCTCTGTATTCAGTACGTCTGCGCAAGTTGTCAGCAGTTGAGGACCGTACTGTCGTGCTCAATACAGCAATTGATGGGTACCAAACCTGCATAGAGTATTATTACTCCGCATGATAGTCCGCCACTAGAAATGACTCCCGACATTGGAAGCATCGAAGAACACGAACTCCGAAGCGTCTGGCCGCACGAAGAACACGATTTCACGCGGTGGTTGCTGGAGAACATCGATCACCTCACTGCTAAACTGGAAATCGAGGTCGAAGACGTCTCTCGCGAGGAAGCAGTCGGGAGTTTCTCCGCTGATATTGTCGGCACTGAGATGAACACCGGTCGACCCGTCGTCATCGAAAACCAGTATCAGACGACGGACCACGATCATCTCGGCAAGCTACTCACCTATTCAGCTGGGAAGGACGCTGGCTTCACGATCTGGGTCGCCGAAAAGTTCCGTCCCGAACACAAGAGCGTTCTCGAGTGGCTCAACGAGAGTGGCCCGAAAGACGTCCGGTTCTTCGGTATCAAGCCACGGGTCATCTCGATCGATGGGACCGACGCAAAAGGATTCGAGTTCGAAATTGTGGTCGAACCAAACGACTGGGAACGAGAACTAACGGGAGGACTCAGCGACACCGAACGGACGTATCTGGAGTTTTATGAAGCACTCACGGAGGCGTATTCACAACGACGACCCGACTGGTACAAACTGACACCACAACCCCAGAGTTGGCAGGTGTTCGGAGCGGGCATTGGAGGTCTC
>NZ_RDQG01000057.1 GCF_003697815.1 Halalkalicoccus subterraneus
CGGTGTCGACGTTCGTGATCGGGATCTGGTGGCACATCGGGATCGTCTCCCAGGTGTGTTTGACCGCCTGAATCGCTCCCACCCGCGCGGTCGCGAGCACGTCACCCTTCTTCGTACTGTTCTCGCGGATCGCCTCGACCGTCGATTCACTCAGACAGATCTCCCCGACGGCGACCGCCCGGCGGCCGGTGTCGGGCTTCTCGCCGACGTCGACCATTCTCGCCTCGCCCGATTCGTCGACGTGGGTCAGGTCCTCGTCACTCATCGTCGTCCCCCCAGATCACCCGCGGTAGTTCATCGAGCAAGTCCGAAGCGAGCAGTCCGCCGCCCTTATCGAGGCGTTCCGCCGCTCGACCGTTGGCGTAGGAGGCGGCCGCCGCGGCGTCCAGTGGATCGTTCCCCTTCATGAACGCGGCGGTGATACCTGCAAGAGTATCGCCGGTCCCGCCGACGGTCATGCCCGGCATACCCGCCGTCGAAACCCGGGTGCGCTCGCCGTCCGAGACCACGTCGGCCTCGGCCTTCGCCATTACGACGTGGCCCAGATCGGCGGCGAACGACTCGATCTCGTCGGCTCCCGCCTCCAGATCGTCGAGGTCGGGCCCGCCCATTTCCGCCAACTCCTTGCGGTTGGGCGTACAGACCAGCGTCGCCTCCGTCTCCACGTCAGGAACGATCGAGAGTGCGTCGGCGTCGACGACCATCGGCCCCTCGAACTCCTCAAGAAAAGTGCGAGCGGCCTCGAGGGTCTCGTCGGCAGTACCGAGACCCGGACCCAGAACGACCACGTCGTCGTGTTTCGTGGCGGTGTCGATCAGACCCTCTACCACCTCGGGAGTGAGGCGATCGCTTTCGTACTCCTGGACGATCAGGTCCTCGGCGTAGCCCGCGAGCACGCCCTTGATGGACTCGGGACAGGCCAGAAACGAGAGGTCAGCGCCCGAGCGAAGCGCCGCCTGCGCCGAGAGCGCGGGCGCACCCGTGTAAGGCCCGCCGCCGATGACGAAGACCCTGGTTTCGGTCCCGGGAGCCGGCGAGCCGAGTTCGAGGTCGCCGGGCCCGACGTAGCGCTCGGCCGCCGAGGGAATCCCGATGTCGGCGACGGTCACCTCACAGTCGAGGTCGGCCAGCCCCGTTTTCCCGTCGTGGAAGGTGACGACGCGGTCGGCCTCGACGGCGCTTTCCGGTACGTCTCCCGAGTCGGCGTCCACGCCTGACGGAACGTCGACCGAGACGACGGTGGCCTCGGCGGCGTTGATCTCGTGGGCCGCGGTGGCCTCGGGCTCTCGGAGTTCGCCGCTGATCCCGGTCCCGAGCATCCCGTCGACGACGACCTCGGGGTCGCCCAGGTCGAGATCCGTCGAGTCGGAGACGCTTTCACAGGAATAGCCGGCGGCTTCGAGCGCCTCCCAGTTCTCGCGGGCGATGTCGGTCGAGATCGTCTCGGGCCGACCGAGCAGGAGGATCGAGACGTCGTACTCGTCGAGGAATCGTGCGGCGACCAAGGCGTCCCCGCCGTTGTTCCCGCGGCCGGCGACCACAGTTATGGAATCGCCCTCGCTTGCCGCCTTCCGTACCGCGCGGGCGACGGCGTTCCCGCTCGACTCCATGAGCTGTTTTCGAGGCACGCCGAGCGCTGCGGCGTTGCGGTCGACCGCTCCCATCCGTGCTGCCGTGATCATACGCGGGCTTCGGCCGGGCGACCGTTGAAGATTGCGGACGGCGCGACGACACCCTCATTTCACGCCGGGCCCTTCCGTCGGTGTGAACGTCTTCTGGCTCGATGAGGACCCCCGGCTGGCCGCGCGGTATCACTGCGATCAGCACGTCAACAAGATGTTGCTGGAGGCGGCGCAGGTGCTCTGTACGGCGGCCAGGGAACACGGGTACGAGGCGGAGTTCCTCTACCGGTCGACCCACACCGGCCACCCGGTCACGAAGTGGGCCGGCGAGTCGCGGGAAAACTGGCTTCGGCTTCGCGAACACGCGGAGGCGCTCAACGACGAGTTCACGGAGCGCTACGGACACGACGACGCTCACGCCAGTTGGGCGGTCATCGAGCGGATCGACCCCGACCGGATCGAGTTCCCCGCGACCGAGCCGACCCCCCGCCCGCAGGCGATGCCAGAGGAGTACAGACGGGACGACGCCGTCGAGGCCTATCGGGCGTACTACGCCGGCGAGAAGGCCGCGTGGGCCGAATGGAACCACACCGAGGAGCCGCCGTGGCTCGCGGCGTACCGGACCGGGTGAACCGATCAGCGGCGGATCTCGAATCCCTCTATTCCCTCGGGATTCCCGTATTCGACCTCCACGTCCTCGACCTGCGCTGCGGCCGAGCCCTCATGACACCAGCCGACCATCGCCTCGACGTCCTCCTCGGGTCCCTCGAAGACCACCTCGACCCGGCCGTCATCCAAATTGCGTACCCAGCCCGAAACGCCGTGGTCGCGGGCGGTGTCGCGCGTGGTCGCACGGTAGTAGACGCCCTGAACGGTACCCGAGACGAAAACGTGTGCGCGCGTGTGAGCCATAGTTCCACATCACCGCCCAGCGGTAAAATTCCTGCCCGTCCTCACGAGCGCCACGCGCTGAACCGGCGGTTGAGCCCGCTCGCCCACTGCTCTACCTTCTCCAAGTTGCCGTTGATCCGCTCGCTGGCGTTGTGGAGATGGGTGAGATACCACGGCTTTCGCCAGTAGAACGACTCGATTTCGAAGGGGATTCCGTCGGGATACCGGTCGCTCTCGTAGTTCCGAAGCATCTCGCGGGTCATTTCGACGCCCCGTTCGGGACTACATCCCCTCGCAGTGTAGTGTTTGATCGGGTGGGTGTACCACGAGTACTCCCAGTGAGCGTAGACCTCGACGCTGTCACCGACGTTGTGGAGGATGACGTGCAGTTGCCAGTCGGCCAACGGCGACGCGCGCCAGGCCCACGACCCGTCCGAGACGTTGCCGTCGACCCGCACCTTCAGCGAGGAGACGAGGTTTCGGCGGAAACCCGCCGCCGCCAGCAGTTCCTCGAACTCGTCCTCGGCCATCGCAATCGTACCGACGTACTCCTCCTCGGTATTGCTGCTCATCGCGTACCCCCCGAACGACCAATCGAAAAACCGATGTATGGGCGGTTTGATGTACCGCCGGACCCTGTTCGAGAGGTCCTGTGAGGCACTCATCACTGAAAACGGAGGGGACGAACGCTTATACGTGTTGCACTCCGACCGCGTCGACTCGTGGGACGGATTCTCCCCGAGAATCGATCCGGTGCGTCCAGTTCGCCAGCGTCTTCGAGGCGTTCCGGACGAACGTTCGGTACCACGCCGGTCGCCGATAGAACGGTTTGACCTCGAAGGGGAGTCCGTCCGGGAACCGGTCGCTTCGGTGCTCGCGTAGCCACGTCCGGAGCATCGCGACGCCCGTTTCGGGCTGGTACTCGTTCATCCGGTAGCGTTGGAGGGGATGGGTGATCAACGAGTGCTCCCAGTGAGCGTAGGCCTCGACGCCGTCGTCGGATTCGTGACGGATGACGTGCAGTTGCCAGTCCGAAAGCGACGACTCGAGCCAGACCCACGACCCGTCCGAGACGTCGCCGTCGATCCTGATTTCGAGCGCGGCGTTGGCGTTGCGCTGAAACCCGAGGTCCTGTGTGAGAACGGTTTCGACGACGTCCAGCGGGAGAAATATCGTGCCGGCGTACTCGGTCTCGGTTTGTGTGACCTCGGCGTAGCCGTCGAACAATCGGTTGAACGGGTCGTCGAGCAGCGGCAGCACGTGGCGACGTATCGCGTTCGGCAGATCCGGTGGCGATCCTATCCCCGCTTAACGGTGAGAGCACGGTATCGTCCCTTCGTCACGCCGCCGTCCGGAGGTGATGGAAGACGTACGTCTGTGCGTAGCCCGCGTACTCCCCACCGAGGCGATCACGGATCGCCCGCGAGGTCTCGCGATACGAGCCCCGATCGCACTCGGGAAAGTGCTCGGCGATGGCCGAGCGGATCCACGTATCGAGCGGCACGGCCTCCAGATAGCCGAGCGAGAAGAGGAGAACGCAGTCGGCGACCTTGTTCCCGACGCCTACGAACCGGGTCAGGAACTCGCGGGCGTCCTCGTAGTCCATCCCCAGCGCGTCCTCGGGGTGGGCCTCGCCCCTCGCGACCATCTCGGCGGTCTCCTTGACGTAGGGTGCGCGATACCCAAGCGAGCAGTCTCGAAGCTCCTCGACGCTCACGCTCGCGAGCTGTTCGGGCGTTGGAAAGGCGTGGTAGGTCCGTCCCTCGACGTCCATGCTCGCCCCGAAGCGCTCGGCCAGCGTCGTCTGCATCCCGTGGATCCGCGCGACGCGCATCTGGGCCGAACAGATGAAGGAGATCAGGCACGGGAAGGCAGGATCGTCAACGATCCGCAGTCCGCGGTGGGCGGCGTAGGCCTCATGCAGGAGGGGCTCGTCGGGGCCGCTCGCGACGATCGCGGCGAGATCGTCATCGAGGCGCAGCAGTTCTCGAAGAACGGGTTCGGCGTCGGTCGTCGCCTCCCATTCGAGGCTCCCGTCGGCCTGACGAACCCGGACGAACTCGTCGTCGACGATCGTGTGATACCACCCGCCCGCGTGGTCCTCGTACATCCGACCGTCCGCGCGCCGCCAGTGGTACGACTGGCCGCTCTCGAGGGTCGCTCGGAGGTCGAGACCGCCCGGACACGTCTCGATCGGGATCGTCCCGCGTTCCATCGCCCGTTCTCGGCAGCGCGTGCGTTTGTGGGTTTCGACACGCGGGCAACATTCATGCACCTGGCTCGTGATGGTCACACTAGCCATGGACTGTCGAGTTGTCGTCGAGGCCGCCGTCCCGGTTTACGACGTCTCCACGGCCGACGAAGCCGTACGGATCGCCATCTCGAAGACGGGCGAGATGCTCAATCCCGATCTGAACTACGTCGAGATCTCGATGGGCGAACGCACGTCACCGAGCGGCGAGGAGCTCGAACCCGTCTTCATCGTCGCCGACGAAGCCTTGGTCGCGCTCGAACTCGAAATGACGGTGTTCAACGTCGAGCGCGAGGAACACGCCTCGCGGATCGCCCGCAAGGAGATCGGCCAGCGCCTGCACGACATCCCGCTCGACGTTCTCTCGGTTGACGTCCTCGAAACGGACGACGACGAGGACGGGACGGATAGAAAAGACGAAACGGACGAAACCGACGACGGTTCGACCGGCGAACGGGGCGACGGCGGCGATGATGTCCTCCCCGAGTTCGACAAGCTGCTGGAGTGAGTACGGGAACGGGACGCCCAGCGAGTCGGTAGCATCGATCGCGACCGATGATGGGATCGACGGCACTCGCGCTGGTCGGCGGAGAGACCGAGAGAAAGCCTGACGTTCAGTCGGCTTGGGCCGCGACCGTTTCCTGTGTTTCGTCGGTGATATCGGATGTGATTCCGGTTGCAATAGCGAACACGGCGGCCTTGTGGTCGGTCTTCGACTTGTGAATCGAAGTCGGTCGTACGCCGAGCGAGTCGTACTCCTCGAAATCCGGAGTACCCGCGTTTTGCTCGTAATGGTTCGAAACCTCTGCCAGCAGGCCGTGAAGGTGGATGAGCTCCTGCTTTTTCATGAGCACTCTTGGGTTACGGTTGCAGGGTTATATTAGTATCCTGAGTCACTTTGCCACACATAATTCCACTGATATCAATTTATATACGACCTCATCAAATAGAACTATTCTCGGTCGGTCGGCTCCGGTCGATTCAGTCGGCCGGTTCGGGGCTCGTAGCGCCTGCGGCAGGGTTCGTGTCATCTGCCTGGAGTAGTTCCTTGTACCGGTTGCGGATGGTCACTTCGCTGATGTTCGCCACGTCGCTGACCTCGGCCTGTGTCACCTTCTCGTTGGTGAGCAGCGCGGCGGCGTAGACGGCCGCGGCGGCGAGTCCGACCGGCGACTTACCGCTGTGGATGCCGGCCTGCTTCGCGTTCGAGAGCAACTCGCGCGCGCGGTGTTCGGCCTCGTCCGAGAGTTCGAGGTCCGAGGCGAAGCGCGGGACGTAGCTCTCGGGGTCGGCGGGCTGGACCTCGAGGCCCAGTTCACGGACCACGTAGCGGTACGTGCGAGTGAGCTCCATGCGGTCGATCCGCGAGACCTGAACGATCTCGTCGAGGCTGCGCGGCGTGCCGGCCTGTCGCGCGGCGGCGTAGAGGCTCGCGGTGGCGACACCCTCGATCGACCGACCCGGTAGGAGGTCCTCTTCGAGCGCTCGGCGGTAGATCACCGAGGCGGTCTCCCGAACGTTTTTCGGCAGGCCGAGCGCGCTGGCCATCCGATCGATCTCGCCGAGCGCCTGCTTCAGGTTCCGCTCCTTGGAGTTTCGCGTACGGAAGCGCTCGTTCCAGGTGCGAAGGCGCTGCATCTTCTGGCGCTGACGATTGGAAAGCGTGTTGCCGTAGGCGTCCTTGTTCTGCCAGCCGATGTTCGTCGAGAGGCCCTTGTCGTGCATCATCGTCGTCGTGGGCGCGCCGACCCGACTCTTCTGGTCGCGCTCCGAGGAGTCGAAGGCGCGCCACTCGGGCCCGCGGTCGATCTCGTTCTCCTCGACGACGAGTCCGCAGTCCGCACAGACGGTCTCGCCGTGTTCGGTGTCCGTCTGGAGTCGCCCCCCACACTCGGGACAGGTGAGTTCGGACTCCTCCTGTTCGGTTTCTTCCGTCTGTTCTCGCTCGGTCTCGTTGACTGACTCGTCAGTGAATGTTCGCTGTTTCATTGGATTATCGTATGACCGCGAGAGTGCGCTCCGGCGGGAGTAGCCCACGAAAGAAATCCCGGAGGTCTCGTCGCTTCCTAACGGTATGTAACACCGAAAGCTACTTAAATGTTTCGTATATACCCTTGGTGATTGATCGTGAAGAATCGAAGGAAGGAGGCGTCAGTCGGGGGTTATTCGACGATAAAGGGGCTGGCGCGTTCGAGGACCTCCTCGCGGGTCAGTGCCTCGTCGAAGGCAGCGGCGAACCCGATATCACCACCCAGCACGCGCAGGAACGAGGCGTGGCGGGCTTCGACGGAGTGGATGCTCAGGGCCGGCGGGACGAGTTCGGCGTTCCGGATCGAGGGGGCCGCACCCGCGTATGCACCGACGCCGGTATCCTCAAGGATCGCGGCCGTGAGGAGGAACTCGTCGGGGTCCTCGACGGCCGTTCCGAAGTCGAACTCGGGCATTCCGATCGGCTCGCCGCCGAGGTCCTCGATCGTCTCGCCGAGCACGTCGGCGTGGGCGAACTCGTGGTCACGGATGACGCCGAGATCGTCGAACACGCGCGTGCGGATTGGTTGGCCGAAGTCGGCGAGCAGTTCCGCTTTCAACAGCCCCGAACAGCCCAAGTTGTCGAGACCCTCCTGGTAGAACTCTCCTTCGAGGAACTCGAGCGTGCGTGCGTAGTTCAGGATATCGACGTCGTTCTCGAACTCGCCGTCCATCTCTTCGCTGGCCTCATTCATCCCCTGTTCGTCGTGTTCGTCGGCGGCAACCGAGCCGACCGGGCCACCGAGGCCGAACGCTCCGGCCCCGACCAGCGCCGAGGCGGCCATGAACCGTCGTCGTGAGGTGCTGCTCGTTCCGTCGTGTGTCGGATCGTTGTCTCGCATGGTAGTGCGCGCTTGCGCAATTCTATCGATAACAGATCAGTAAAAAGATATTTTCCGAACTCTCTCCGAAATCCCTCCATACCCCGTCCGGAAACGCCGGGCTTCTCCGTGAGTAGCGATAGTCCGATGGCCGATACGGAGCGCTTCGCACGCTCACGGGGATATCATCCGTCCGTTGGAGAGACACGTCTTGCAAGCGATCGGAGCTACGAATCAGCTCAGTCCCAAGAGACCCACGCGAGAAAGAGAAGTGCCACGGTCTCGAGGACGTGAAGCAGCATCATCGCGCGCCAGGCGAGAGCGGGTACTTCGGTGGCGAACCAGCCCGCAAGCGTCGGATCGACCATGTAGTAGTAGAGTGCGAGGGCGTTCTCGGCGAGCAGGAGCAGCGAGAAGACGAACAGTCCGAGGGTGTGTTTCGAGCGGAACTGCCAGTAGTTACGCGCCCAGATCGCACCGAGCGCGAGCAACAACAGGACGTTCAGCGTGACCGAGATCCGGGCAACTGTCGGCCAGATGCCGGGGTCGGCCTGTAGCGGGGCCAACGCCGTGGCTACGCGGGAGGGGGAGAGCGGAGGGGTGCCGGTAATCGAAGCGATGGCTGCTGTCCAGGGACCCATCTACACTCCCCCTTTCTGCCGCGTTCTGATATACACTTTCCCAAATTCGTCCATAGTTACTCCACCCGTTCGATGATCGTCTCGACGGTCTCCCAGTGGTGGTCGATCTGGTCGGTCGTCAGATACACCGCGCCGTAGTCGCCGCCGCTTTTCCGGACCATCCCGTTGTCCATCAACACGTCGAGGTGATGGCGGATCGTCGTGTAATCGAGGGCGAGATCCTCGGCGAGCTGGTTTGCGTTGCGTGGCCGTTCGTCGATCGCCCGTAGGAGGCGGACACGGTTCGCCCTCCGCGAGTCCCGGTGAGCACGTACCAGAGAACGGCCTCCATTACCGTCACTATCTCGGGATGCCAATGTAAGAATAGCGGTTCATTCCGATCGTTTACAGTACACACGCCGCCCCTTCGCCACCTGGCCGGCGAGCGGCACTATCGGTTCAGCGCTCGCCCGGACTCGCGTCCTCGGTGATGGCGAGGCGGAGCGAAGCGTTCTCGACCGCGATTTCGGGTGCGTTCTCCGGGTCGAGGTAGCCAACCGCGAACACGGTGTAGACCGTCCCCGCTTCGAAGTTGATTTCGAAGCGTTCGACGACCTCGCCGGTTCCGTGCTCGCGGATCTCGATGACCGCCTCGTCGGCGGACACCTCGCCGTAGCCCTCCTCGCCGAACCCGAGGTCCTCGAAGATCACGCCCTCACCATCGCCAACAGTGAAATCGACGGGCGGCGCGTCGACCGACGCATGGACGCCGCGGACGCGGGCGTGTCCCGGCGACGTCGGGGTCGTATCGTCTTCGAGGGTGACGAGCCGGAGTGGCTCATCGCTCACCGCACAGGCCTCGCCGACGGCGGCGACCGTGTACCGGCCCTCCTCGAACGTGACGTCGGATTCGAGGACTGCCGACTCGGGCCCCTCGCCGGCGGGCGTGAACTGGACCGTATACGTCTCCGGGACGTATTCGAGATACACCGTTCCGGTCGCGAACGGCTCGACGTCCTCGAACCAGAGTTCCCCGCCGACGGAGACGTCCACGACGGGGGCATCGGGCGACAGGTGAACGATCCGTGCGCCGTCCTTGGCTTCGGAGTCCACGGTGTGTCGTTCCTCGCCGTCGTGGCCGTCGGCTCCGACCGGCGAGGCGAGCCCGGCCGCGCCGAACCCGACCGCCGCGGACGCGGCCAGAAAGCCGCGGCGGGACTGGCCGCTATCGGATCCGGACTCGGGCTCGGGCGTCGACTCGGAGCGTTTCTCGGGGTTGCAGTTGATGGGGACGTTCGGCATCCGACCGGTCTTCCGGCTCCCGTCGTCGTTCGTCTCTGATCTCTTCGTCATTGTCTTGGCTGTGTATCGAGGTACTGCACTCGTCTGTCGCTCGGTGCACTGCGTTGTCTGTCCGCCTGTCGTATGGGCCACGGGGACGCTTGCGTTTCCAGGGAAACACGGCATGCGATACCACCGCCGGTCGATAAAAGAGCGTTTTCCGAACCCAGTCCGAAATTCATCCGAGATTCGGAGTCAATCGACGGTGAACAGATGCCCGTCACGAGGGACCGACAGAACGCCGATGCGCGCGCCGGCGTCGAGCCAGCCGTGTCCGTACGAGAAGGACGCCAGCGCGTTCACGGGATCGTCGTTCCCGCGGAAATGTCTGCCGTCATCGAGGTATGACTCGGCCATTTCGAGACACTCGTCGGCGGCCTCGGCCAGCGGGGTTCCTTCGTCGCCGGCGGGTTCGGCTGCGTCGAGCGCCTCCGCGAGCAGGCGCTCGTAACGGTCGGTTTTTTCGAGCAGATCGGCGGGCATACCGTTTTATCGCCCGAGGCGGCCCTAATGTCTTCGGAGCCGCGGCGCGTCGGACGTAGCGGCCACACCTGTAGGGATGACGCAGAATAAGTACCGCGCGACCGTACCCGTTCGTATGAGCGATCAGCCACGGGTGGAGATCTACACCAAGACCGACTGTCCGTACTGCGAGATGGCGAAGGACCTCTTCGACGCCAAGGGCGTCGACTACGAGGTATACAACGTCTCGGAGGACGAGGAACTGTTCGAGGAGATGGTCGAGCGCGCCGACGGCCGCAAGACCGCCCCCGAGGTGTTCGTCGACGACGAGCTGATCGGCGGCTGGGACGAGACCAGCGCGCTCGATGAGACCGGCGAGCTCGACGAGAAGCTTGGGATCGAACGCGAGGACGGCGAGCACCGCCGGCTCGTCGTCGCCGGCAGCGGGATCGCCGGGCTCACGGCGGCGATCTACGCCGCCCGCTCGAACAACGAGCCGCTGGTGATCGAGGGAACCGAACCGGGCGGCCAGCTCACTCTCACTACCGACGTCGCCAACTACCCCGGCTTCCCCGAGGGCATCTCGGGTCCGGAGCTCATCAACAACATGAAAGAGCAGGCCACGCAGTTCGGCGCCGACGTGATCAACGGCGTCATCGAGGAGGTCGACGACTCGACGCGGCCCTACGAGGTACGGATGAAAAACGGCGACGTCTACACCGCCGACGCCGTCATCGCGGCAAGCGGCGCGAGCGCGCGCACGCTTGGAATTCCCGGCGAGGACGAGCTGATGGGCTACGGCGTCTCGACGTGTGCGACCTGCGACGGCGCCTTCTTCCGCGACGAGGAGATGGTCGTCGTCGGCGGCGGGGACGCCGCCATGGAGGAGGCGACCTTCCTCACCAAGTTCGCCGAGAAGGTCTATCTGGTCCATCGGCGCGAGGAGTTCCGCGCGGAGGACTACTGGATCGACCGCATCGGCGAGGAGGTCGAGGCGGGCAACGTCGAGATCCTGACGAACACCGAGGTCACCGAGATCGACGGCACGCCCGACGGCGGCGTCGATCACGTCTCGCTGGCCACCCACCCCGAGGGCCACCCCAAGGACAGGCTCGACGATCCCGAGACCGAGGAGTACGACCTCGATGTGGGCGCCTTCTTCATCGCCATCGGCCACACCCCGAACACGGAGTACCTCGAGAACACGGGCGTGGAGATGGACGCCGACGGCTACCTACAGACCCGCGGCGGCACGGGCGGCGGCCAGACGGAGACCGACGTCCCCGGGATCTTCGGCGCGGGCGACGTCGTCGACTACCACTACCAGCAGGCCGTGACGGCGGCCGGCATGGGCTGTAAAGCCGCGATCGACGCCGACGAGTACCTCGAAAGCGAGGCGCGTGCCGACAGCGCCGCCGCGGAGCCGGCGGTCGCCGAATCTGACGACTGATCCCTTCGAAACGTCTCTTTTCCGCCTTAGATCCGGTTAGTCACCGCCGTGCCGAAAACGGTATCACCCGTGAGGCGGCGTACAGCCCGATTCCACAGCCGATGGCGCTCGGTACGTAGGACGCCCAGTGGGCCCGCCCGAAGATCGCGACTTCGAAGAGGAGGATGGAGAGATAGGCGAACGCGACCCAGAGGACCAGACCGGGAAGGTGAGTTCGGATCGCCGATAGCACTACTATCGTCCGCTTCGAGACGGGCCCCCTGTATAGGTGTGTTGGCCGTCCGAGCCGTTCCGACGACTGAACGCTATCGGCCAACGATTACCCGTCCTTCGCCAGTCGTTCGTGGACGTCGGCCCATTCGACGAGCCGAGCCCTCGCCTCACGTTCGCGCCGCGAGATCGGGTCGTCGGTCCCCAACTCGTCGCCCGCAAAGGCGTTCATCACGACGAAAGCGGCGTCCTCGCAGGCGTCGAGCAGGGCCTCGATGTCAGCGGCGTGCTGGAAGGGGATCGTCGCGTCGTTGACGAACACGGCCCGCGAGGAGGGCATCGTCTCGATTAGTTCTCTCCCGTCGCGGGCGTTCTCCCGAGCGAACGCGCGTGTCTCCGCCTCGGACTTGCCTTCAGCTCGCGGGGCGTGAGCGTCGAGTGTCCCGACCCACGCCTCCCCGGGGAGGTCGGTGAAGCGCGACAGGCACCCCCCGAGCAGCACGCCGTCGCGTTCGATCTCGGGGGCGAACTCGAGGACCACCACGCCCTCGGCGCCGTGTTCATCGACCCACCGTTCGAGCATCTCGGCGGTGCGGCGGGTCTTGCCGGCGTTCGAGGGACCGGTGATCAGGACTCGGCCGGCGTCTGGGACGGTCATGCTTCGGTCGTCATCGATCGCCACGTGACCCGGACGAACCGAACGAGCAGTAGGGCAGTCGCGAGGCCGATCCCAGCGGCGAACAGCACGGCGAACGCCGAGAACGGGTCGGTGATCGCGGCGGCCTGCTCGCGAACGAACGTACCGGCGGTGACGACCGCCACACCGAGCAGCGCCATCCCGGCGAGGTTCACGGGGAGGGGTGGGGTCTCGTCGACCACTTCGGGATCGTTGAGCAGGTAGAGAACGACCACGATCGCAAAGGGCGTCCCGATGAGGCCGAACGCGAGGACGAGCACCAAAAGCGAGAAAAAGGACTCCCCGAGGAATGCTCCGCCCGCGGAGGCGAGCGCGACACAGACGACGAGCGCCCGATAGCGCGGGTCCTCGATCGATCCGTCCCAGCCGAGCTTATCGGCCAGCACGTAGGGAGGGACGACGGTGTTTCCGCCGAGCGTCGAGAGAGCGGCCCCGAGCAAACCCAAGAGAAACAGCCAGGTCGCGTGCTCGCCGGCGATCGGCGCGAGCGCCTGGGCGGCGCCGATCTCGGTGATCGCCTCGGCGTCGACTCCCGGCGCGTACAGTACGCTCGCGGCGACGAGGAAGATCGCCAGCCCGTAGATCCCGAAGGCGACGAGCATCGAACTGGCGATGTCGAACCGGACGATCCCACGCTCTTCGCGTCCCCATCCCCGTGCACGTATGGTGTAGCTCTGCATCACCAGCAGGGTGACGTGGACGGCGCCGCCGAGCACCCCCGCGGCGACCAGTGCCCCCGAGAGTCCCTCGGGAATTTGCGGTACCAGCCCGCCGGCTGCCGCGCTCGGATCGATCGGCACGACGACGGCAGTGGCGACGAAGACGAGCACGACCAGCGAGACAAGCACCTTCGCGCCGAGTTCGGCGACGCGGTAGCCGCCGCCCGCGAGTCCGACCGCGAGCACGACGGCCCAGACGACCGCCCACACCCGAGCATCGACGCCGGTCAACAGCGCGCTGACGTTCGCGGCGGTCTGCATGATCACCAGTTGGGCGAGCCCCGCCGCGAGCACGACGTCGGTTACGAGCACCCACGCCCAGCCCTCGCCGAGATGGGTCTCGACGACAGAAACCAGCCCCTCTTCGGTGAGATATCCCAGGCGCGCGGCGAGGTACTGGCCGAGCGCACCCAACAGTGCGGCCAGGATCACGACCCACAACAGCGTATAGCCGTAGCCCGCGCCCGCGGTCAGCAGGCTCGCCATCGTCGCCGGCCCGGCGGCGACCGCGCCCGCGAGCCACGTCGGTCCCATCCGCCCAGCATACCCCCAAAGTCCGCCCTGATCGCTCATCGACTTCGGCTTCCCACTCCGGACGTATAACCGCGTGGTATCAGTCGGTATCGGCCCGGGGCGACATCCGGTCGGCCGGTTCGTCGTCCCTGAGCGGGAACCCCTCGCCGCGTGCGGACTGGACGCGCTGGGGGTATGGGATGGTGATCCCATTCTCGTCGAAGGCTCGCTTTATCGCCTCGATCGCGTCGGTCTTGGCGTTCCACTTGCGGCGCATGGTCGGACCGCCGATCCAGACGCGCAGTTCCAATAGGATCGAGGAGTCCGCAAAGCGCTTTGCGACGACCTGGGGTGTCGGCGAGGACTTGATCGAATCGAGGTCCTCGACGGCGTCGACGACGACCTCGCGGGCGTGCTCGACGTCGGTATCGTAGTCGATTCCGACCTCGATTTCGACGCGGAGCTGGTCATTTCGCGAGAGGTTCGTGAGGTCGCTTTCGGTGACGATGTCGTTGGGGATCAACACGTGCTCGTCGCCGAAGGTCTGTATCTTGGTGTTGAAGATCGTCACGTCCTTGACGATGCCCGAGTGGTTCTGGACCTCGATCCAGTCGCCGACCCGAAACGGACGGGAGAACAACAGGATGAACCCGGCGAGCACCGCCGCGAGCGTCTCGCGGGCCGCGAGTCCGACGATCGCGGTGATTGCGCCCGCGCCGATGAAGATGTTGGTCAGATCGACCCCCCAGATGGTGAGGACGAGCGTCATCGCACCCAGCGCGATCCCGATATCGGCGATGTGATAGGCGACCTCGCTCTGGTGTTGCGTGATCGAGGACGTGTTAGCCAGCTTGTCGATCGACCGGTTGACGAACCGCATCAACAGGTACGCCGAGAGGACCACCGCGACCGTGAGAAGCTGCTGTGTCGCGGTCCAGCGGGTAACCGTGAGCGCGTCGAGGACCACCCGGATCAGGTAGATCACGCGCCAGACGACGCTCAGCGAGTACACCCCGCCAACGAGCACGACCAACAACCAGAGGACCCGACCGATCTCCGCGATCTGTCGCCCATACCGTTCGAGGAGCCGGTCTTCCAGTCGCCGACCGGCTCTCATCGAGAGGAAAATGAGGGCCGCGATCGCGACGCTCGCGAGCAGGCGTGTCCCGATCGTCGCGAGATACGTCTCCTGAATGTCGATGACCCAGTCGGGCCGGAGTGTCGCCAAATAGACACCGATCGGTGGAAGGTCGCCGATCATCGTTTCCGTTCGGTATATGATCACGGGAGTGATATTATTTCGCCTTTCCTGGACGCCCACCACCGACCACGGCCGGTCGCTCCACCACCGAAACGCGGCCCATGTCGACAAGTGATGTCTCACCTATATATTTATTAGGAGTTACTTCGTACCGACATGTGAGTGGAAGACCATCATTCGGCCGGGGTGGAATCGCGCGCAAGCGGGTCCCACAACGCGCTCGTCTACGGCTCGGCGACGACGCCGATCGGTGAGGCCGAGCGAGCGCTAGGCGCGGTCGAATCCTGTGATGAGACGAACGTGTTGCTCGTCGCCCATGGCTGCGACCACGACCGGTTCCGGCGGCTCTGGCACGAGCGGATCGGGGATCGACCCGCGAACTTCGGGACGGTCTGTATCGCGGATACGAGCAGTCCCGGAAACGACGCGGAGGTCGAGCCGGTTTCGAGACGGGGACGGGATATCGCGATCACGGTCAGGAGCGCGAATCAGCTCGTCGAGTTGGGGATCGCGATCAGCCTGTACCTCGAGGACTGGACGACCGGACGAACCCTCGTCTGCGTTCACCCGCTCGAAACGCTGCTCGCCAGGAACGACACCGAGACGGTCTTCCGGTTCCTCCACGTCCTCACGGGGCGGGTTACGGGTACCAACGCGACGGGACGGTTCTCGCTCGATCCCACCGCCGTCGACGAGCGGACGGCCCGGACGCTCGAACCGATGTTCGACTCGATCTCGTCGGTCGAATCCGATGATCCCGTTCGGGGGCCCTCCCCTGACGTGGTCTTCGACGTGTTGCGGGCGTCGCGGCGTCGGTACGTCCTCCATTTCCTGTCGGATCGCGAATCGACGACCGTTTCGGCGCTCGTGGCGTGGCTGGCGCGCCACGAGTCGGAGTCGGAGACGAATCGGATCGAACTGTCGCTCCGTCACACTCACCTCCCCAAACTCGAGAACACGGGGCTGATCGCCGTCGAAGGATCTCGGATCGAAAAGCGGCCCGCGGTGTCGGCACTTGATCCCTACCTCGATCTGGTTTCAGGGACCGATCTCGACGAGTGACGCTTGAGGACGAATCAATCCGCCGAGGCGGAGTACACGGGTCGACGAACCGCCGGCAGACAGGGATCGGTTCGGTAACGCGTTCGTGGCGTCCCCGGCGGTTCCACGCGACTCCGATTCGGTCGCTGACGGGCGGGCGACCCACCCGTCAGGGATGAAGGGGTACTCGCAGGAGGTATCGAGGTCGTGATGAGTATTCTGGTGGGTACTGTCGGCGTATCGCTCTCGCTCGCGGCCGCGGGGCTTAACACCGACGGCCGCTTCGATGAACCATGGGAGCGCGGCTGCCGGGCGTCGCCTCGACCGACCGGATCGTCGCCCACGCCGATATGGACTGCTTTTACGCGTCCTGCGAGCGCCTGCGCGAGCCCGCACTTCGGGAGGAACCACTGGTCGTCGGGATGGGCTACGAGCCGGGCACCACCAACGGGGCGGTCGCGACCGCGAGCTATGAGGCCCGCGCGTTCGGCGTTGAGAGCGCACAGGCGATCTCCGAGGCGCTCGAACGCCTTCCTCGAAAGAGGGAGGCGGCAACCGACCCCGACCTCGACATCGAGCGCTCGGGCTTCTACCGGCCCGTCGACATCCCGTTTTACGAGTCCGTCAGTGAGGACGTCCGGGAGATACTCCACGCGAACGCGGGGACGGTCCGGGAAGTGAGCATCGACGAGGCGTATCTGGACGTCACCGCCGAGACGACGTGGGACGAAGTCGAGGGCTTCGCACGCGCCCTCAAAGACCGGATCGAAACCGAGGTAGGCGTGGTCGCGAGCGTCGGCGTCGCGCCGAACATGAGCACGGCGAAGATCGCAAGCGACGCCGAGAAACCCGACGGGCAGGTGGTAGTTCGACCCGACGCGGTCCGCGACTTCCTCGCGCCCGTCCCCGTCGAGGATCTGCACGGCGTCGGGCCGGTCACCGCCCGCACGCTCCGGGAGCAGGGAATCGAGACGGCGGGCGATCTGGCGAGCGCGGATCGCCACGCGCTGATCGAGACGTTCGGCGAGCGCGGCGCGGACCTCTACGATCGGGCCCGTGGCGAGGACGACCGGGAGGTGACGCCGAAAGGCCAGCCCAAGAGCCTCTCACGCGAGTCGGCGTTCGTCGAGGCCACGGACGAGATGGGCGAGATCGAAGAGCGCGTGCTGGCGCTCGCGGCGGCGGTCGCGGATCGCGCAACCCGGAAGGGCGCGCTCTATCGCACCATCGGGATCAAGGTCGTTACGCCCCCCTTCGACGTGAACACGCGTGCCCGATCGCTTCCCGGCCCAGTGGACGACCCCCCACTCGTCGAACGGGTCGTCGGCGAGCTGCTGGAGGAGTTCGAAGGCGAACGGGTCCGGAAGGTCGGCGTGCGCGTCTCGAACCTCGAGTTCGGCGCGGCGGCCCAGTCGAGTCTCGATGGATGGGCCGGAGCGGACGGAGAGACGGGCGATTCGACGACCGGATCGCCCGACGAAGGACCCGTGGACCCTGTCGATCCCTCGGGGCAAGTCTCGCTTTCGGAGTTCGAGTGAGGTTTTATCCTTCAGGCGCTCCTTCTACTGTTTATGACTACTGTCGAGATCGAATACTGCGTTCCCTGCGGGTTCTTAGAGCGCGCCGAGACCGTCCAGCACGCGCTGCTCTCGCAGTTCGGCGAGGGGATCGACGAACTAATCCTGATTACGGGCGACCACGGCATCTTCGAGGTCCGGGTCGACGGCGACGTGGTCTTCGAGAAGAGCGAGGACGAGTACGACGTGGATGGGATCACGCGGGACGTACGTGCACGGCTCTAAACGAATGCTCTCGGCGTGCTCAAAAACGCCGACAGCGTTTTTGGCATCGGGAGAATCGAAGATTCTCCAGCGAGACCTTGGCAGGTCAGTCTCGCCTTTTTCTTGGAAATGAAAACCTCTGGTTTTCGGAGACCGCCAAGCCCGCTGAGTCGCTCCGTCCGATGTCCGATCGGACGGCGCTCCCGGGAATACCTGCCCTTCCCCCCGCCGCGGAGGCGAGCGGTACGTCCGGCGCTCGCCTCCGCGGCGGCCATCGCCCAGCAATGAATTCGAGAATTCCGTTCTATAGCGGCTTGATGAGGTCCTCGAGCGCCGCCTGCGGGTCGTCAGCCTTCGCGACGCCGCTCGCGAGCAGTACGCCCTCGGCACCCAGCTCCTCGGCGGCGGTCAGGTCCTCGCCGGTGCTGATGCCGGCCCCACAGAGCACCTCCACCGAGTCGTCGACCGCCTCCGCGGCCGCGACCGCGTCGGTAACGACGTCCGGGTCGGCCTGACTCACGGGCGTGCCGCTGCCGATGAGTTCGGGTGGCTCGACGGCCACACTGTCCGGCCCGAGCGCGGCGACGGCTTTCACCTGCTCGGGGTTGTTCGCGCAGACGACCGTCTCGAGGCCGGCGCGCTCGGCGGCACCGATCCCGGCGTCGATGTCGGCGAGCTTCAGGCGCTTCTCGGAGTGGTTGATCATCGTCCCGGTCGCGCCCGCCGCCGCGAGCGATTCCGCGAGCGCGCTGCCGGTATGGCTGCCCGCCTCGTTGCCGTCAATGTGTTGGGCCCACGTCTCGACGCCGGTTTCTGCGACCGATTCTAACCGGGCCGTCTGGGGCGCAACGGCGATCCGAGTACCTGAGCTCTCGCTGACTTCGTGAGCCGCCTCGGCGATCTCGACGGGGTCACACGGGTAGGCCTTGCAGTTGACCAGAACGAACATGGCTCGCCCGAGGGCGGGGCGGCTAAAGAGTCTTCCCGATCAGGAATTCAGGAGTCCTTGCGCGTGACGACGTCGCCGAGCGTGTAGCTCCCTGTAGAAGAACCGCCCTCCCACTCGGTGTCGTCGTCGCTGATCCCCTCCGACAGCGAGATGTCGAGCTTGCGTTCGAGCTTCTTCTGGACCGAGTCGCTCGGTAGCATGTCGCCGCGTTCGAGCTTGCGAATGAGGCTCGCCTTTTCGTTGAGTTCGCCCGCGAGGTCCTCCTGGCTCAGACCCGCCGACTCACGGGCCTCACGGATCCGCTGGTCGTAGTCGGCTGCGACCTCGTCCATCTCGTCGAACATGTCGCGCCGGCGTCGGCTCGAACCGCCGCCCGACCCGCCCGACGTCGACCCCGAAGAGCTCGACTCCGAGGTGCCCGACGAGGAGGACGTCGAGTACTTCGAGGAGCTCCCCGAGGACTCCTCGGTCCGGACCTCGGTTCCGAAGTCCGCACAGGAATCACAGACATCGAGTTCAGCGCCCTCGATCTTGACCGTCTTGGGTGTGGACGTCTCGGTGCCACACATCTCACACTGAACCATACCCGCCCTTACCGGTGGGAGTGTATAAATGGTGCGACAGACTTACCCAAGGGCGCCCATCGCGTGATAGAACCGCTGGAGGGCAGTAACGTGCCCGACGACCGCAAAGAGCACGAGCAGCCAGCCCACGAGCGTGAACCAGCCGATCGTCACCGGGACCAGCCCGGTGAGTACCGCGACGACTCCAACGAGAACGAGCCGGTCGGCCCGCCCGAGCAGTCCCCCGTAGACGCGATCCAGCCCGACGGCTTGGGCCTGCGTCCCGAGATAGGAGGTCATCAACACGCCCGTGACGGCGACGAATCCGAGCGCGTACTCCCCGATACCGGCCGCGAGCCCGGCGATGATCAGAATGTCCGCGTAGCGATCCAGTACGTGATCGAGCAGGTCGCCCCCCGTCGAGGCGACGTTCTGTCTGCGCGCGAGCGCGCCGTCCAGTAAGTCGAGCGCGCCGTTCAGGAGGACGAGCAGTGCGCCGACGAGATACCAGCGCGGGTTCGCCCCGGCGAGATAGAAGGTCCCGGCGGCGACGCCCGCGAGGACGAACGCCAGAACGCTCACGCCGTTGGGCGATAGTCCCACCCTGTCGGCGCCCTCGACGAACGGTTCGAGCGCCCGGTCGGCGAGCGGGCGGTACTTATCGAGAGTCACGAAAATTCGACCTCCCCGGCGCTCGGTTCGCGCTCGCCCGCGATGACGCGCTCGATCTCGCGGGCGACCTCGGTAGGCGAGCGCTCCGTCGTGTCGACCTCGTAAACGCTCTCTAAACCATGCTCCGCAACCGCCTCCGAGAGGATCAGGTCGAGTTCCTCGCTTTCCCTGTTCTCCCGGGCCTTGGCCTCGTTTTCCCCCCGTTCGCGAAGCCGTCGTTCGAGCTCGTCGGGCGCGCACCGCAGCACGACGACTCGATCAGCGGGGAGGTGATGAGCCAGATGTGATTCGACGATTCCCTCGCGGTCCGCGACGTACTCGCGGAGGCCATCGAAGTCGACGACGAGGCTGTCGCGTTCCTCGTCGCGCTCGGTGTACAACCCCTCACGCTCGACCGCGTCGTTCAGGTGGCACACCTCGAAATCGGCTTCGAGGCGTTCGGTCGCGCTCGTCTTCCCCGTGCCGGGCGTGCCGGTGACAGCGACTCTCATAGCTCTCGGAGGACCTCGTTGCATTCGGTGATCGCCCGTCGGGTTTCCTCCTCGGTGCCACAGGTGATCCGGATACACTCGGGGAGGCCGAAGCTCGTACAGTCCCGGACGATGATCCCCCGTTCTTGGAGCGCGGTCGCGACCCGGCTCGCGTTCCCGACCTCCGCGAGCACGAAGTTGCCCGCGCTCTCCCACGTCGGAGCGTCCAGTTGCTCGTACAGGTACTCGCGCGCGTCGTGGGCGACCGCGATGGAACGCTCGACGTGCTCGGTATCGGAAAGCGCGGCCAGTCCGGCTCGACAGGCGATCTCGCTCGCGGCGAACGGGGTGTTCACCCGCGCGTACGCGTCGGCCCACGCCTCGGGGACCAGCGCGTACCCCAGCCGAAGCCCGGCGAGCCCGTAGACCTTCGAGAACGTACGGAGGATGGCCACGTCGTCTCGCGTTTCGACGAGCGAGACGGCGCTCGGGCGGTCCGAGAACTCGCCGTAGGCCTCGTCGACGACGATCAACGTGTCCTCGCCGGTGTGCTCGGCGAGTTCCTCGACTTCCGAGAGGGCGATCTCGCTCCCGCTCGGGTTGTGTGGGCTGGTGAGGTAGACGATCCGGTCGCCGTCGTAGTCCGCGAGGATCTTCTCGGCGGTCTGTTCGAACTCCTCGGCCTTCGAGACGGGGTAGGTCGCGACCTCGCCGTGATGGAACCGGGCGCTCATCCCGTAGTAGGCGAAGCCGGGCTCGGGGACGAGGACACGATCGCCGGGGTCGAGAGTAGCGCGGGCGAGGTAATCGAGCGCGCCGTCACCGCCGTTCGCGAGCCAGACCTGACCCGGTGAGAGCGACCAGCGCTCGGCGAGTTCGGCGGTGAGGTCGGCGTGCGAGGCCTTCGGATAGGAGTGGACCCGGTCCGCGTACTCGCGGATCGCCTCGACTGCGGCGGGGCTCGGCCCGAGTGGATTCTCGTTCGAGGCCAGTTTCACGAGCGAGTCGGGCTCCATCCCCAACTCGCGGGCGACCTCCTCGATCCCCCGCCCGGCCTCGTAGGCGGTGTGCGAGGAGAGGTCCCGTGGGTGCATGCTCGCGTGAAATCGGGCAGGGATATTAAGCGTGATTACACGCGCCGTTGCCGGCGCTCGACGGAGTCGTTTTGTACTCTGTCACTGTGTCGGTACGTATGGCAGAACTCTCGTTTCCCGATCTCCTCGCCGACGGGTTCGTCATCGGGTCGATCCTGCTGTGCTGGTGGAGTATCGCGCTCGTCGTGACGCTGCCCGCACTGATCCTCGGCTCCTCGCCGTTGACCGACACGCTGCGGTGGTTCGGGATCCTGCTCATGGTGACCGGCGCGGGCAACGTGCTCGTCTACGCCATCGCCCGCGGGATCGTCCTCTCGGAGGACGCACAGTTCCAGTGAGCCGTCAGTGGGTGCGTTCGGCGATCCGCATGTCGTCGACCCGGAGGAGGTCCTCGGTGAGCCCTTCGCCCTCACACGTCTCGTCCGGACAGGCGTAATGCCAACCGTCGCGAGTTGCGCGGCGCTCGGCGAAGCGATCGCCACAGACCCGACAGAACAGCTGGCCTTCCGCACAGGAGTCACGATGCAGCGACAGCGCGAGTTCGGTCCGGAAGGTCCGCTTGCAGTTACGGCACGTGTACATATCAGCCATCACTCACACGTCAGACATAGCTGTACTGGTTTCGATCGGCTCGTTGGGACGTGTGACGCGCGATCACGGGACGGAGGGGCGAACGTTACTCCTGGCCGAGGATTCCCCGATGGGTCATCAGTTCGGGGTCGAGCACCTCGTCGACTTCGTCCTCCTCCAGATAGCCCTTCTCGACGACGACTTCCCGGACGGTTTTCTCCTCTTTGAGGGCCGTTTTGGCGGCGTCGCTGGCCTTGTCGTAGCCGATATGGGGGTTGAGCGCGGTCGCGAGCGCCATCGACTGTTCGACCTGGTTCTCGCAGTGCTCGGCGTTTGCCTCCAGTTTCGCGACGAAGCGCTCGCCGAACTGTTCTGCGGCGTTGGCGATGATTCCGGCTGATTCGAGGAGGTTGTGCGCGAGCACCGGTTTGTAGAGGTTCAAATCGAGTTCGCCCCGTGCCCCGCCCGCCGAGACCGCCGCGTCGTTGCCGACGACCTGCTTGTGGGCCTGGTTGACCGATTCGGCCACCACAGGGTTGATCTTGCCGGGCATGATCGAGGAGCCGGGCTGGTTCTCGGGCTGTACGAGCTCTCCGAGGCCGTTTCGCGGGCCCGAGGCGAGCAGGCGCATGTCGTTTGCCATCTTGTTCATCGAGCCCGCGACCACGCGCAGTGCGCCGTGGGCCTCGACCATCGCGTCGTGGGCGGCCTGGGCCTCGAAGTGGTTGTCGGCCTCGACGAAGTCGATCCCCGTCTCCTCGCTGATGTACTCGGCGGCCTTCTCGGGGAACTCCTCGTGCGTGTTGAGTCCCGTCCCGACCGCGGTCCCGCCGAGTGCGAGCTCCGCGAGATGGGCACGGGTCGCCTTCACGCGAACCTGTCCCTTCTCGATCTGGCTTCGATACCCCGAGAACTCCTGGCCGAGCGTCACGGGCGTGGCGTCTTGCAGGTGCGTACGACCGGTCTTGACGATGTCGGCGAACTCCTCCTCTTTGGCTGCGAGTTCCCCTTCGAGGACTTCGAGGGCGGGCAGGACGTCCTTCTCGATGGCTTCGAGCGCCGAGACGTGCATCGCGGTCGGCATCACGTCGTTGCTCGATTGGCCGTAGTTGACGTGGTCGTTCGGGTGGACGTCCCGCGACCCGATCTCACCCCCGTTGATCTCGGTCGCGCGGTTCGCGATCACCTCGTTTGCGTTCATGTTCGAGGAGGTTCCCGAGCCAGTCTGGAAGACGTCGACGGGGAACTGCTCGTCGTGCTCGCCCGCGATGACCTCGTCTGCGGC